>JBGSPT010000066.1:0-3798 GCA_041738475.1 Treponematales bacterium | reverse complement strand
CTCGCGGCGGCCCCCCGGCGGCCGGCCTTCGGCGGCCCCGCCCAATCTCGAACCCAAGAAAGGAAGCACGATGGCCCTGAAGATGATCAGCATGCCCAAGGTCAGCCAGGAGATGGAGGAGGTGGTCCTCTATACCTGGTTCGTCAAGCCCGGGGACACGGTGAAGGCCGGGGATCCCCTATTCTCCGCGGAGACCGAGAAGACCACGGTCGAGGTCGAGTCGGAGTACTCCGGGAAGATCACCCGCCTCCTGGTCGCCCAGGGCGACACGGTCAAGCTCTTTTCCGAGATCGCCGAGATCGACACGGAGGACTGAGCCGATGCTCTCGCCCCGAAGCTCGGAGCCCCTGTCGGGCCTGCGGAAGGTGATCGCCGACCGCCTGTCCCGGAGCAAGCGGGAGGCCCCCCACGCCTACTTTTCCATGCGGGTGGACATGGGGGCCGCCGCGGACCTGAGACGGGAACTTGCGGCACGAGACCGGAAGGTCTCCTACAACGACCTGGCCCTGGCCGCCGCGGCCCGGGCCCTGGTCGAGGTTCCCGGCCTGAACGGGCGCCTGGAGGGGGAAACCCTCTCCCTCTACGACACCGTGAACCTGGGCATGGCGGTCAGCCTGGAGAAGGGCCTCATCGTCCCGGTCCTGGCCGGGGCGGAGCGCCTGACCCTTGTTGAGCTGGCCGACAAGGCTCGGGACCTGGCCGGACGGGCCCGGCTCGGGAAGCTCAAGCTCTCGGAGTATTCCGACGGGACCTTCACGGTCTCAAACCTCGGGATGTTCGGGGTGGGGCAGTTCGCGGCGGTCATCAATCCCCCGGAGCTGGGGATCCTGGCCGTGGGGGCCGTGACCGAGGAGGCCGCGGTCAAGGACGGAGCCCTCGCGGTCCGGCCCGTCCTGACCGCCACCCTCTCGGTCGACCACCGGGCGGTGGACGGAGCTCTGGGAGGCCGCTGGCTGGCGGCCTTCCGGGACATATTGGAGGCTCCGCGGGAGCGGCTCGCGATCGAGTGAGCGGGACGCCGGCCGGCTTCCCGGTCCGGCCGCCTTAACTTTTTCTGGAGGATTTTTCATGAGCAAGGACTATTTCCACCGGGTGCACCGGCTGACCCCCACCAAGTTCTGGATCAACAACCCGACCCGGGCCGAGGCCGCGACGGCCATCGCGGCCGGAGCTCTGGGCTGCACCAACAACCCCTCGTACACCTGGAAAATGCTGGCCCATCCCGAGGAGGGTCCCTACGCGGGCAAGATCCTGGACGAATCGATCCGGGACTCCAAGGGCGACGACGAGGCCGCGGCGATCTTCCAGCGCCGGCTCGTGGCCCCCGTGGCCGAAGCCTTCCTCCCGATGTGGAAGGCCTCCCACGGCACGGACGGATATGTCAGCATCCAGGGGGATCCGGTCCACGAGGACGACCCCAAGGTGATCATCGACGAGGCCCGGGAGAACCGGAAGGTCTCTCCGAACATCTGCATAAAGATCCCCACCACCGAGGCGGGCCTGGAGGCCATGGAGGTCCTGATCGCCGAGGACACCCCGATCAACGCCACCGAGATCATGTCCGTGGCCCAGGGGGTGGCGCTCTGCGAGACCTACAACCGCGTCTCCCGGAAGACCGGGAAGAAGCCCCCCCTCTACCTCTCCTACATCGCGGGGATCTACGACGACCACCTCCAGAACCAGGTCAAGGCCCAGGGTATCCCGATCGACCGGGACGTCCTCAACCAGGCGGGCCTGGCGGGGGCGCGGAAGATGTACGACATCATGACCGAGCGGAACTATCCGGCGGTCATGATCGGGGGCGGGGCCCGGGCCCTGCGGCACTTCACCGAGATGGTGGGGGGGGCCCTGGTGGTGACCATCAACTGGGTGGGGACCGCGGACAGGCTGATCGATGAGGACCCCGACGTGGTCTTCCGCTTCCTTAACCCCGTCCCGCAGACCGTGATCGACGAGCTCCTCCGGAAGCTCCCGGACTTCCGCCGGGGCTGGGAGCCCGAGGGGCTGTCCGTGAAGGAGTTCGAGCACTTCGGGCCGGTGGTCCTCTTCCGGGATTCCTTCCTGCAGAACTGGAACAAGGTCCTGGAGGCCGTCCGGGAACGGCGGCCGAATCTGAAATAGCGCCCGCCCCGGGACTCAGGCGTCCCGGCGGACTATTCCGGGACTCAGGCGCCCCGGGCGTGCCCAAGAGCGGCAAGGAACCGTGGAGGAGGGAACCGTGCTGAATCAGGAGACCCGCGCCGCCCTGGCGGCCAAGGCCCGGAAGCTCCGGCGGATGGTGGTCACCACGATCCACCAGGCGGGGGACGGGCATCCCGGCCCGGCCCTGTCCTGCGCGGACATCGTGGCCGCCCTGTACTACCGGTGCATGCGAATCGATCCGGCCCGTCCGCGCTGGGAGGACCGGGACCGCTTTATCCTGTCCAAGGGCCACGCCTGCACGGTCCTCTACGCCGCCCTGGCGGACCTGGGGTATTTCCCCGAGTCCGCCCTGCCCACCTTCCGGTCCCTGGGCTCCATCCTCCAGGGCCATCCGGACATGAACAAGACCCCCGGGGTGGACATGACCAGCGGCTCCCTGGGTCACGGCATCCCCGTGGGGGCCGGCATGGCCGCGGCGGCCAAGCTCGCGGGCCGGGACTTTCGGGTCTACACCGTCGTGGGCGACGGGGAGCTCAACGAGGGCATCGTCTGGGAAGGCGCCATGGCGGCGGCCCGGATGGGCCTGGACAACCTGGTCGCCTTCGTGGATTGCAACGGCTTCCAGAGCGGGGGCACCACCGAGGAGATCAGCGGGATGAGCCGCATCCGGGAACGCTTCGAGGCCTTCGGCTGGCGCTGCCGGGAGATCGACGGCCACGACCTGGACCGGATCGTGGAGGCCGTGGAGGAGGCCCGGGTTCCGACCGGAAAGCCTTCGCTGATCCTGGCCCGGACGGTCAAGGGCAAGGGGGTGTCCTTCATGGAACACAACAACGACTGGCACAAGGGAGTCCCCGACAAGGAACAGCTGGCTCGGGCCCTGGCGGACCTGGCCGACGGGAGGGAGCCATGACGATGCGCGGCACGCGGGAGGCTTTCATCCAGGGCCTCCTGGAAGCGGCTCAGGCGGACCCGGCCGTCGTCTTGGTCTGCGCGGACTCCTTCAAGGCAGCCCGGGCGGCCCCCTTCGCCGTCGCCTTCCCGGACCGGGTCTTCGACGTGGGCATCGCCGAGCAGGCCGCGGCGGCCTTCGCGGCGGGCCTGGCCTCCTGCGGGTACAAGCCCTACGTGAACACCTACGCGGGCTTCATCGCCATGCGGGCCCTGGAGCAGGTCCGGCTCTACGCGGGGTACACGGGCCTGAATGTCAAGTTCGCGGGCCTGAACGGCGGCGTCTACGGCGGCGAGCGGGAGGGGGTGACCCACCAGTTCTTCGAGGACCTGGCGGCCCTTAGGGCCATCCCGGGGATGGAGATCGTGGTGCCCGCGGACGCGGGCCAGGTCCGAAAGGCCGTCCTGGCCCTGGCCTCCCGGAGCGGGCCCGCCTATATCCGCCTGGGCAGCGGCCGGGAACCGGACATCCTGGGTCCCGATGCCCGCTTCGAGTTCGGGAAGCTCAAGGTGCTCTCGGACACGGGCACCGACGTGGCCCTCTTCACCCAGGGGCCGGTCCTGGCCCGGGTGCTTAAGGCCGCGGAGCTCCTGAAGGCCCGGGGCGTCGGGGCGGTGGTAGCCGAAGCCGCCACCCTTAAGCCCTTCGACGCCGAAGCCGCCGCGGAGATCGCGGCCCGCTGCGCCCGGGTCGTGACCGTGGAG
>JBGSPT010000044.1:0-19143 GCA_041738475.1 Treponematales bacterium | reverse complement strand
GACGCCCTCCCAGCTGGCCCTCCTCTGGGTGAAGGACCAGCCGGGCGTCGCCGCGGCCCTCCTCGGGAGCCGGACGGAGGCCCAGCTCGAGGAGGCCCTGCCCGTGCTCGACCTTGACTTGGACGCCGAGACCGCCGCAGCCCTGGACGCCCTCGTGCCCCCCGGGAGCGCGGTGGCGGATTTCCACAACACCTCGGGGTGGATGCGGATGAAGCTCCTGTAAACCGAGTTCCCGGGGAGGATCCGCCTATCCCAGGAGGACCGCCGCGGTACCCGCGAGAATCAGGCCCTGGGCGGCCAGGTAGGTGCCCCAGGGTATCTGATACTCGTGCTTCGGGTGCCTTCCATGGAGGGTCGTCTCTCCCATGACCGCGTCGGAGAGCAGGAAGAACAGGGCTCCCGCGGCTACGGCGATCCAGGGACCGCCCCGGGCAAGGGCGGCGGAGAGGGTGACCGCGGTCATGGCACCCAGGGCGAATCCGTACAGGAACCCCCCCAGCATGAGGCTCCTCGGGCGGCCGGGCCGGTAAACCCGCAATCTGAATATCACCGCCGGGGCGAATAGAAGCACGGCCAGGATGGGGACAAGGCGGCCGCGCTCCGCCAGCTCCCGGAGGGGAACGAGTGCGAGGAATGCCCCGATATATAGGACCTGGGCGACCGCGAAGCTGAGGATTCCCAGGAAGACCGGTTCCCGTACGCGCCTTCGGACAGCCGGAAACTGAAGGTTGAAGTAGTCCCCGGCGAAGGAAAAGGTCATGCCCGCGGGGATCAGGATCGCGCCGTAGCGGCCGAGGCCCTTTAAGAAGAAAACCGCCCAGGCGAAGAGCAAAAGCTGGGCCGAAAAGGCGAGGTAGGCCCCTCGGCACTGGGGCAGGCGCCCTTCGGCGGTGTCGATGCCCCGGATCGTGAGCCAATGGAGAAGGAAGCCCAGCACGGATCCGGCGGGCAGGATGGCTAGCCACGGAAGAATCGGGCTCATGGTCGCTCCTTGGTATGCGGTTCGATCCGGCCGCGCAGAACCGGCGCTGTCCCTTCAACTATACGCTTGCGTGCGCCCGGATACCATGGTATCCTAAACTGGTAGGACCAGTATGCGCAAGAAGCTTGACCGGGCAACGAAAACCCTGGAACGGGATATCCTGGAGGGGAACTACAAACCCGGGGACCGCCTGCCCTCGGAGAGAGTTCTGTCCCTCCGGTACGGGGTCAGCCGCTCCATCCTGCGGGAAGGCATCCGACATCTCGCCGGCCTGGGCTTGGTCCGCACGGAAGCCCAGAGCGGCACCTACGTCACCGACTATCGTTCCGAAGCCTCCCTGGAGTTCCTTCTCTACCTGCTGGACAACAACGAGCCCCTGGACCCGGAGATCTTCCGGGCTGTCAACGAGCTTCGGGAAATCCTGGAAGCGGGGTGCGCGGCCCGGTCCGCGGCCCGTTCCACCCCGGATCGCGTACGGGAGCTCCGGGCCGCCCTGGAGGCCCTCCGGGCCGCGGAAGGCGATCCGGAAAGGCTGGCTGCGAGGGACTACGAGTTTCATGCGCTCTTCGTCGAGCAGGCCGAAAACCTCGCCCTGCGGCTCTTGTTCCACGCCTTTCGGTCCGTCTATCTGTTCTACGTCCGGCAGTTCTATTCCGAACCCGAGAACGCCCCGGCCACCTTCGCCCAGCTTGAACGCTTTGTGGAGAGGGTAGAAGCCGGCGACGAGACCGGCGCCGCCTCGGCCCTGTCCCTCGCCCTGGCCTACGGACGCGACCGGGTCTATCGCTCCCTGTCCCTGGATTCCCGCTGACCGGCGAAGCCGCCGGATCCCGAATGGACGGAGGTCCTGTATGAAGAGCGCCGTAGCTTCGGTTTCCATCAAACAGCCCGCGGGGCTGTCCCCCAGGATCCGTTGGCTCCGGGATTACTATTTCCGGGGAGTATCCCGGGCCTGGAACAACCAGCAGATCAGCTTCACCACCGGGACGCCCTGGGACATCCAGTACAACGAATGCAACTACCACATCGTTCCGGAGACCTACGCCTTCTTCCAGACCTTCACGAGCTCCTTCCGCCAGATCGCCAGGCCCGTAGCCCTCCCGCCGGGTTTCTGGAGTCTCAGCCTTCTAGAGCGGCGGGCCTGGTTCAACCGGGAGGTGATGACCCGGTACATGCCCCGGGAAATCCTTCCGGGGGACCTGATCGCCGGAGGCCGCTTCAACGTCCATACATCCCTTTGCCTGACCGAGAAGGAAAACGCGGAGCGTTCCGGGGAGCTCTACGGTCCGAGGGGGCTGCGCCGCGCGGCGATCGGGTTCCACGACCACGGTTTCGGCAACGCGGGCCCCACGGGGGGACATCTCATACCGGACTACGGCAGGGTCCTGGCCGGGGGGTTCGAGGGCATCCTGGCGGATCTTGAGACGAATCTGGCGGCTCTGTCCCCCGAGGAACGGGAAGGCTCCCGGGGCGCCCAGCTCCGGGCCATGATCACAGCCTGCGGAATGCCCGTAGACCTGGCCGGGGCGTACCGGGAGGAGGTCCTGAGGCTAGCGGAAGGGGAGGGCGATCCCGCCCGGGCAGCGGAGTTCCGGCGCATGGCCGCCAACCTGGACCGGGTTCCCCGCCGGGGCGCCCGGGACTTCTGGGAGGCGGTCCAGTCCCTGTGGATCGCCCACATGCTGGTTATGAGCGACGAGAACTACCCGGGACCCGGAGTGTCCTTCGGCAGGCTGGACCAGCTCCTTCTGCCCTACTGGGAAGCCTCGGTGCGAGAGGGCATGGACCGGGAGTTTGCCAAGGAAATCCTCAAATGCTTCTGGATCCATGCGAACACCGCCTACGACTCCATGATCAAGGTGGGCGATCAGGGCATCACCGCCGGATTCGGACAGCTCTTCAACCTCTCGGGCCTGGGACCGGAGGGCCGGGACATGACGAACGATCTCACCTACCTCATCCTGGAGGTCATCGACGAGATGTCCCCCATCCTGGAACCCAAGCCCAACGTCCGCCTTCACCGGGGCAGCCCCGATGCCCTCCTGGACAAGGTCGTGGATATGATCGCCTCCAGCCAGGGCGCCCCCTTCCTCCTCAACTTCGACGAACGGTCCATGGCGGGGATGCTGCGGCAGGCCCGGATGTCCGGCGCCGAAGAGCGGATCCATCCGGGAAACGTCCACGAGTACGCGTCCGTGGGCTGCCTGGAGAACACCATGGTCGGGAACGACCGCTCCGGCACGGTGGACTGCAACCTGAACCTCCTCAAGGCCGTCGAGCTGACCCTGGGGAACGGGTTTCCCCTCGTACCTCACACGGATGCGATCACGGGGGTCACGGAACGGATCCAGCGCCAGGGCCCCTCCACCGGGGATCCCCGGGAATTCCGGGACTTCGGGCGGTTCTGGGACGCCTACGCGGAGCAGACCCGCGCCATCGTCCGGCGGATCGTCGGGCTCTACGAGCGGGGAGAGTTCCTCCGGGCCCGGTTCCATCCCACCCCGTACCTGTCCACCCTGGTCCGGGGCTGCGCCGAGAAGGGCAGGGACGTCACCCGGGGGGGCGCGGAGCTGGGGTACGTCACCATCGAGGGAGTCACCTTCGCGACCACCGTGGACTCCCTTCTCGCGGTGAAGTACCTGGTATTCGAAAACGAGTTCTGCACCATGGACGGGCTCATCCGGGCCCTGAAGGACAACTGGAAAGGCCACGAGATCCTGCAGGCCCGGGCCCGGAACAAGGCTCCGAAGTACGGCCGCGACGATCCCGAGGCGGACGCCATGGCGAAGAGCGTCATGGATCTCTGGACCGAGGAGACCTGGAAGTACCGAACCGAGTCCACGGGGCGGCGCTTCCGGCCGGGGATGCTTTCCTGGAACTATTGGGTCGGAGACGGATTCATCCTGGCGGCTTCCCCGGACGGGCGTCCGAAGGATCAGTTCCTTTCCAACGCGATCTGTCCCTCCAACGGGGCGGACATCCGGGGGCCCACGGCCAACTCGAATTCCGTGGGGACGGTCCTGGGAGGCCGAGGCGAGGGCGGCGATTGGGCGGATTACTTCAATTCCCTGCCCAACGGAGCCAGCCATACCGTCAGTTTCAATCCATCCCTGATCAGGCGGCCCGAGAACAAGGCCAAATTCAAGAGTTTCCTCCGGGGCTATGCCGAGAACGGAGGCACGGCCCTCCAGGTGAACATGCTGGATCCCGAAGTCCTGCGGGATGCCCAGAAAAACCCCTCGGAGTACCGGCACCTCCTGGTGCGGGTGACCGGCTACAACGCCTATTTCACCTCCATCGGCCGGGAGCTCCAGGACGAGGTGATCGCGCGGATTTCCCATGAGCAGATCTGAGCGGGGCTTGGTGCTGGAAATCCAGCGCATGAGCACCGAGGACGGCCCGGGGCTCCGGAGTACCCTTTTCCTGAAAGGGTGCGCCCTCCGCTGCCGCTGGTGCCACAACCCGGAGAGCATCTCGCCGGACCCCCAGCTCCGCTGGTCCATGTCCCGCTGCCTGGGCTGCGGGGAATGCCTTGCGGCCTGCCCGAAGCGGGCTCTGTCCCTCGAGGAAGGCCGGAGCGGTACGTCGAAGGGGGACGGAGCTGGAGCGGTCCGAATCCGAATCGCCCGGGAATTCTGCGATGCCTGCGGGGTTTGCGAACAAGTCTGCCCTGCGGGAGCCTTGGAAATCTGGGGCCGATATATGTCCGTCGAGGAAGCTGTCGGCGAACTTCTTCGGGATCGGGCATTTTTCGGCTCCGACGGGGGCGTGACCGTCTCCGGCGGCGAGGCCTGCCTCCATACGCCCTTCGTGCGTACGCTCCTGGGGCGTCTCAAGGAGGAAGGGGTAGGCACCGCCCTGGATACCAGCGGCTTCTGCACCGAGGAACAGCTACTCGCGGCCGCCGAATACGCGGACCTCGTCCTGTACGACATCAAGGACGGCGACCGGGATCGTCATCTCAGGAATACGGGAGGCGACCTGGCCGTCGTTACGAGGAATTTCCGAAGACTCTCAAACCCCTCGGGGGACAGAGCTCGAAAACGGATATGGGTCCGCACTCCGATCATCCCCGGCCTGACCGATTCTCCGGACATGATCGAGGGCATCGCCCGCTTCCTGTCCGATTCCGGCGTTGACGCGGTAGAGCGCTGGGAGCTTTGCGCCTTCAACAATCTCTGCCGCGAAAAATACAGGCAGCTGGGCGGGGAGTGGGAGCTTGCGGATTCCCCCTTAATGGAGGCCGGGCACCTGGACCGGCTGGTGGACGCGGCGATCAGGGCGGGCTGGCCCGCGGATCGTATCCGCTGGACGGGCATGTCGGCATCCTGCGAGACCGCGAGGAAAGAACGGATCGCATCGCCGAAGTAGGGAAGCGATCGACCGACCCTGGAACGAGGAGGCTCCATGCGCGCGCGACCGGAACGTATTACCGACCATTTCGAGAAGGAAGATCTGCCCTTTTTCGAGCCCGACGGAAAGGTCGGCCTCCTGGCTACCCTGGATCCCGGGGGACTGCCCCATATAACCCTTGTGACCGCGATGCAGGCCAAGGACGAGGGGCACCTGATTTTCGGCCAATTCTGCGAAGGCCGGGGGAAACGGAACGCGGAGGAGCGGAAAAAAACCGGCTTCCTCCTCATGACCCTGGACCGCAGGCTCTGGAGGGGAACGGCCCTGTGGACCGGAAAGGCCCGAAGCGGCCCCGAGTACGAGCTCATGAACCGCAAGCCCATGTGGCGGTACAACTCGTACTTCGGCATACATACGGTGCATTACCTGGACCTCGTATCCGTCGCTCCCGGCAGAAACCTGCCCATGGCCGCGGTCGTCCGGGGCGTCCTGGGCGCGGCGCTAGCCCGGAGCCTCGGGGCCGGGCGGATTCAAGGGACGGAGCTAGGCAAGGGGACGGATCCCGGGCGCTCGGATCCGCTCAATCCCTGGACCCGGTCCTTCATCAGCAGGACGGGGAACCTGAAATTCCTCTCCTACGTTGCCGAGGACGGATTCCCCCGCATCGTCCCCCAGCTTGCGGCGTCCTGCCTGGACGGACGACGGATCCTGCTGCCCGGCGCCGAGTTTCCCGAGGACCTCGCCCGGATACCCGCCGGCGCGGCGGTTGCCCTTTTCGCTATGTCCCTGGACATGGAGGACGTCCTGGTCCGGGGCCGGTACGAGCCCGGACGCCGGGGCGGCCTGCTCATGACGGACTGGGTATACAATTCCATGCCCCCCGTGGCGGAGCAGATCTATCCTCCCGTGGACCTTGCCCGGAAAGTGGAGGCGTTCTAGCGGGTCCTTGAGATGCTCGAAGCGCTTCGGAGACCCGCCGGGGAGACCGGCAGGGAGCCGACGGGCTTCGACCTCGTCGGCACCCTGCCGGATGACCGCGGTCAATAAGATTATTTTTTCTCGAAAAAAAAACATGGGCCTGAAGGGGCGACGGACGAACGGCGAACAGGCTCGGGGGCCTTGGAAAAACGTATCCGGCGCCGCGATTCCCGCCTTGCGCGCCTTGATTCCATCCGCGATACTTGAAGCAGCCGGGTCGTCCGAGGGAGGCGAGCATGGAGCGTAAGTGCTTATACTTCTTGAAAATCCTTCGCGCCGAGCTGGAGGACCTCCTGGAGGATTTAAAGGCCGTCGAGGATCGGTACCGGGACCGTTTCGCCAGCGCGGAGATCACGAACTATGTCCTCCTCGAGAACGAGGCTTTCCTGAACCGGGAAGAGGAATCGGTCCGCGCGCTGATATCCAGCATTGACGGAATGAATTCATCACGCTATAAAAGTGTGGACGAAATCGTAGAGGACCTGGACGCCGTCGCCCGCGAGTTCATAACCACCCAGGAGTATCCTGCCGCTGTCCATAGACTGCTCCGGCGGAAGATGGACAAGGTGCTCTCCTACGTTATGGCGGAAGACGCCCCATAGATCTCTATCCGGACAAGGGGAAGCCATGGACATTCGACTTCAGGAACTTCTGGACAAGATCAGGAAGGACGGCATCGAAGCCGCCCAGACCGATGCGGCCAAGGTCCTGGCGGAGGCCGAGGAGCGGCGCAAGGCCGTACTGGCCGACGCCGAGCGGGAGGCCAAGGCCCTCCTGGCCAAGGCCAAGGCCGACGCGGACCGCTTCGAGGAAGCCGGCAAGGCCGCCCTGGAGCAGGACGCCCGGAATCTGGTCATCTCCTTCCGTACGGAGATCGAGGCCGTACTCGCCGCGATCGTGCGGGCGGATACGGAGAAAGCCTTTTCCGGTTCCGTCCTGGAAGCGGCGATCCCCGCGGTCCTGGCCGCCTGGAAGGACAAGGGTACCGATGATCTGGCCGTCCTTCTCCCTCCCGCGGAGCTCGCGAAGCTGGAGGGAGCCTTCCGGAAGAAACTGGAGTCGGAGCTCAAGAAAGGCCTGGAGCTCCGGCCCTTCCCCGGCATCAAGGCCGGCTTCCGGATCGCGGAAAAGGACGGGGCGGCGTATTACGACTTCTCCTCCGACTCCCTGGCCGAGATGCTCTCCCAGTACCTGAACGCGCAACTGGGCGAGATCGCCGCCGCGGCCATCCGGAAAGAATAGCGCCGTGCCCGCGTACTACTACCTGCGCTCCACCCTCCCGACCCTCCTGCCCTCGTCCGCGCCTCCCTTCTCCTTCCGGGGCTTTCTGGAGCGCTGCGAAGGCAGGATGCGGGACGCGGATTTCCGCGTGCTCGCGGCGGCGGAATCCCCGGAGTCCGGCGACCCCGAGACCGAGCGCCGGGTCCGAGGTTCCCGGGTGCTGTCCGCCTTCCGCACCTGGGAACGCGCCCTCCGGAACGAGCTGGCGCGCCTGCGGGCCCACAAGCAGGGCAAGGCGCCGGAGAAATTCCTCCGCCCCGGGGATCCGGAGTGGGACGGCATCCGGGCGGCCCAGGCGGCGGTCCAGTGCGAGGACCCCCTGGAAGGCGAGCTCCTCATCGAGCGGGAGAAGTGGGCATACCTGGAGCGCCTCGAGTCCGGGCACTACTTCGACCTGGAAGCCCTGGCGGCCTACGCCCTGAAGCTCCGGATCCTGGAACGCAAGGCCCGGTTCGAGGCGGAACGCGGGGAAGCCTCCTACCAGACCGCATATCACGACATCCTCGACACCGCCCAGGCGCCTTCCGCCGACGGACGCGGAGCCTAGGAACGATACAGAGCGATCGGAGTTATACGATGACGAAGACGAACGGAAGCGTAACGGGCGTGAACGGGAACATGGTGACGGTCCGGGTGGAAGGGGCCGTCTCCATGAACGAGGTCGCCTTCATCGAGACCCGGGGCAAGCACCTCAAGAGCGAGGTGATCCGCATCCGGGGGGATCTGGTCCAGGTGCAGGTCTTCGAGATGACCAAGGGCATCCGGGTCGGAGACCCCGTGGCCTTCACGGGGGAGATGCTCGCGGTGGAGCTCGGGCCGGGCCTCCTGGGCCAGATCTACGACGGCCTGCAGAACCCTCTGCCCGAGGTAGCCGCCAAGGTAGGGCACTTCCTGGAGCCCGGGGTCTACCTGGAAGCCCTGCCGAGGGAAAGGGCTTGGAACTTCACTCCCGCCGCCAAACCCGGAGACAAGGTCCGGGCCGCGGATCTCCTGGGCACCGTCCCGGAAGCCGCCTTCACCCACCGCATCATGGTCCCCTTCGGCTTTTTGGGAACCTACACCGTCAAGTCCGTCGCCCCCGCGGGATCCTACAAGGTGACGGACCGGGTGGCGGAGCTGGAGGGCGAAGACGGGACGGTTCATCCCGTGACCCTGATGTTCCAGTGGCCGGTCAAGCGGGCTGTCACCTGCTACGCCGAGCGCCTCAAGCCTGTGGAGCCCATGGTCACCCACGTGCGCCTGATCGACACTTTCTTCCCGGTGGCCAAGGGCGGTACCTACTGTATCCCGGGCCCCTTCGGGGCCGGCAAGACGGTCCTCCAGCAAATCACCAGCCGCCACGCGGACGTGGACATCGTGATCGTCGCGGCCTGCGGCGAGCGGGCCGGCGAGGTCGTGGAGACCCTGAAGGAGTTCCCGGAGCTCCTGGATCCCCACACGGGCCGTTCCCTCATGGAGCGCACCATCATCGTCTGCAACACCTCCTCCATGCCCGTGGCTTCCCGGGAAGCTTCCGTGTACACCGCGGTCACCATGGCGGAATACTACCGGCAGATGGGCCTGGACGTCTTGCTGCTGGCGGACTCCACCAGCCGCTGGGCCCAGGCCATGCGCGAGATGTCCGGCCGCCTGGAGGAGATCCCCGGCGAGGAGGCCTTCCCCGCCTACCTGGAATCCGTCATCGCTTCCTTCTACGAACGGGCGGGCATCGTGCGTCTCGGAGACGGCGAGACGGGCTCGGTCACCATCGGCGGGACCGTGTCCCCCGCGGGCGGCAACTTCGAAGAGCCCGTCACCCAGGCGACCTTGAAGGTCGTCGGGGCCTTCCACGGCCTCTCCCGGGAGCGATCGGACGCCCGCAAGTACCCGGCCATCCATCCCCTGGAATCCTGGTCCAAATACTCCGGGATCCTCTCCGTCGAGGCAGTGCGCTATGCCCACGCCGTCCTCGCCCGAGGCGCCGAGGTGGGGCAGATGATGAAGGTCGTCGGCGAGGAGGGCACCTCCCTGGACGACTATGTGGTGTACCTCAAGAGCGAGTACCTGGACGCGGTCTACATCCAGCAGAACTCCTTCGATCCCGTGGACGCGGCGGTCTCCCCGGAGCGGCAGAAGTACGTCTTCTCGATGGTGATCGGGGTGCTGGGCACGGCCTTCCGCTTCAAGGACAAGGACGAGGCCCGGGACTGGTTCTACAAGCTGCGCCAGGGCTTCCTCGACATGAACGGTTCTGAGTGGAAGAGCGACCGGTTCGTCCAGGTCGAGAAGGACCTCCGGGTCCTGATCGACGAGAGAAAGACCGGCCTGGATCCCAAGGCGGCCCGCATCCTCGAGACCCTGGAGAAGTGACATGAAGAAGGTATATTCCCGCATCGAATCCATCACCGGCAACGTGATCACCGTCCGGGCCGAGGGCGTCCAGTACGGGGAGCTGGCCCAGGTGGGCACCCGCTTCGGGACCTCCCTGGCGGAGGTCATCCGCCTGGCGGACGACGAGGTCTCCCTCCAGGTTTTCGCCGGCGGCCGGGGCATCTCCACGGGGGACGAGGTCCGCTTCCTGGGGCATCCCATGCAGGTGTCCTTCACGGACTCCCTCCTGGGCCGGATCTTCAACGGCGCCGGGGAAGCCCGGGACAAGGGACCGGAGCTCTCGGAAAACCTCATCCCCATAGGCGGACCCTCGGTCAATCCCGCGAACCGCATCATCCCCCGGGAGATGATCCGCACGGGCATCCCGATGATCGACCTGTTCAACACCCTGGTGAAGAGCCAGAAGCTCCCGATCTTCTCGGTCTCCGGGGAGCCCTACAACCAGCTCCTGGCCCGGATCGCCATGCAGGCCGAGGTGGACCTGATCATCCTGGGCGGCATGGGCCTCAAGTACGACGACTACCTCTTCTTCAAGGACACCCTGGAGCAGGGCGGGGCCCTGTCCAAGACCATCATGTTCGTGCACACCGCCGCGGACCCCGTGGTGGAGTGCCTCATGGTGCCGGACATCTCCCTGGCCGTGGCCGAGTGCTTCGCCCTCAAAGGAAAAAACGTCCTCGTGCTGCTCACGGACATGACGAACTTCGCGGACGCCATGAAGGAGATCGCCATCACCCAGGAGCAGGTGCCCTCGAACCGCGGCTATCCCGGGGACCTGTACAGCCAGCTGGCGGCCCGGTACGAGAAGGCCGTGGACTTCTCCGACGCGGGCTCCATCACGATCCTGGCGGTCACCACCATGCCCGGCGACGACGTGACCCACCCGGTGCCGGACAACACGGGCTACATCACGGAAGGCCAGTTCTACCTCAAGAACGGACGAATCGAGCCCTTCGGTTCCCTGTCCCGGCTCAAGCAGCAGGTGAACGGGAAGACCCGGCCTGACCACCGGGCCATCATGGACGGCATGATCAAGCTCTACGCCTCCTACAAGGACACTCTGGAGAAGAAGGCCATGGGCTTTCAGATGTCCAATTGGGACGCCAAGCTCCTGAAGTACGGGGAGCTCTTCGAGCAGGAGATGATGGACCTTTCCGTGAACATTCCCCTGGAAGGGGCCCTGGACAAGGGCTGGGAGATCCTGGCCTCCTGCTTTGATCCCCAGGAGACCGGCCTCCGGACGGAACTGGCGGAGAAATACTGGCCGAAAGCCCGGGCGTGAAAAGGCGATAGCCGATGGCGAAGATCAAGCTGACCAAGAACGAGCTGAAGAAGCAGAAGGACGCGCTCAAGATGTACAAGCGCTACCTTCCAACCCTCCAGCTCAAGAAACAGCAGCTCCAGACCGAGATCCGGGGCATCGAGGCCAAGGCCAAGGCCCGGGCCGAGGAGCGGGAACGCCTCCTGGCGGAGTTCCGCGCCTGGATCGCGGTCTTCGGGGAGGAGGAGGCGGTCCGCACGGATTCGGGCGGCTGGCTCCTGACGGTCCGGGAGATCCGGACCACCGCGGGGAACATCGCGGGGGTGGAGATTCCCGTGTACGCGGGCGCCGACTTCGAGCTGGCGGACTACGACCTCTACCTCCGGCCTTTGTGGATCGACAAGGCCCTGGACCGACTCAAGGCCATGCTGGAGCTGGACCTGGAGATCAAGGTCCTCCAGGAGCAGATCGCCCGGCTGGCCCGGGAACTCCGCATCACCACCCAGAGGGTCAACCTCTTCGAGAAGGTGAAGATCCCGGAGACCGCGGAGAACATCAAGCGGATCCGCATCTACCTGGGAGACCAGCAGACCGCCCAGGTTGTCCGCGGCAAGATCGCCAAGAGGAAGGTAGTGAGGGCGGCGTCATGATAGCACCCATGAAGAAGGCCATCCTCGTCCTGCGGGAGCGGGGAAAGTCCGCGGCCCTCAAGTCCCTGCGCCGCCTGGGGGTGGTCCACGCGGATCCCATCGAGGGGCGGGGACAGAGCTGGGAGGCGGCCTCGGAAGAGCTTGCCCGCTTCGACGCCGCGATCGGAATCCTCCTTTCCTACAAGACCAAGGAGACCGCGCCGGCCCTCGATTACCAGGCGGCCCTGGAACTGGCGCGAAAGGTCACGGACACGGCGGAGCTCATCAAGTCCGCCCAAGAAAGGATCGCCGCCCTGCGCAAGGAGATGGAGCGGATCCGGGGCTGGGGGGACTTCGATCCTGAAGCCCTGGCCTACCTGCGGGAACAAGGCATGGACCTGCGGCTCTACGAAGCCAGTCCGAAGGCGGTCCCCTCGATGCCGACGGACCTGCCGGTGATCCGGGTGGCCGCGGACAAGACCGCGGTCCGGTTCGCGGGGTTCCCGCTGGGGCCCGTGAACCTGCCCGAGGGCATCGATGAGTTCGCATCTCCCGCGGCATCCCTGTCCGCCCTGCGGGCCGAGGAGGAGTCGCGTCTGGCAGACGCCGCCCGGGGCGAGGCCTTCCTGGCGGAAGCCGCGAAGTCGCGGCCTCACCTGGAAACCGCCCGGGAGCGGGCCCGGGCCGCCTTCACCTTCGAGTCCCTGCTTTCCGGCATGGAGGGGGAAGGCCCGGTCGCGTGGATCTCCGGCTGGGTTCCGGCAAAGGACGCGGCCCGGCTATCGAAGGCCGCGGCAGAGCACGGATGGGGACTCCTGCTGGACGACCCCGGGGACGACGAGATGCCCCCCACCAAGGTGGAGAGCAACGCGGCGGTGCGCATGATCGCCCCGGTCTTCGAATTCCTGGGCACGGTCCCGAACTACCGGGAGTACGACATCTCCGCCTCCTTCCTCGCGTTCTTCACGGTCTTCTTCTCGATGATCTTCGGGGACGGCGGCTACGGGAGCATCCTCCTGGCCCTGGGGCTCTTCGCGGCCTTCAAGGCAAAGAAGGCCGGGGGAAAGGTTCCCGACGCGGTACGGCTCCTCCTGCTCCTGTCCTCCGCCACCGTGGCGTGGGGGGTGGTGACGGGCAGCTGGTTCGGACTGCCCTCGGACATCCTGCCGGGCTTCCTCAGAAACGTGCGGATCCCCTGGCTCGCATCCGACAATCCCCTTGCCGGGGCGAACACCAAACAGCTCTGCTTCATCCTGGGACTAGTGCATCTCGTGTGGGCCCACATGAAGAACATCAAACGGGACATCCGGTCCCTGAAATTCCTGGCCCAGCTGGGGCTCCTGCTACAGCTGATGGGCATGTACTTCATGGTCCTGAACCTGGTCCTGGACGCGGTCCGGTTCCCGATCCCGAACTTCGCCCTGTACCTGATCGGGATCGGCTTCCTGCTCAACTTCGTGTTCGCCAACTACGAGGGGAACATCCTGAAGAGCATCCTGGCCAGCCTGACGAACATCGTCTCGGTCCTGCTGGGGGTGGTGAACGTATTCGCGGACATCACCTCCTACATCCGCCTCTGGGCCGTGGGTCTGGCGGGCCTGGCGATCAGCCAGACAGTCAACACCATGGCCGGTCCGATGCTGGGCAGGGCCCTGCTGTTCGTGTTCGGTATCGCTCTCATCGGGTTCGGCCACGGCCTGAACCTGGCCTTGAGCCTGCTGTCCGTCATCGTGCACGGGGTGCGGCTCAACATGCTGGAATATTCCGGCCACCTCGGGATGGAGTGGTCGGGGTTCAAATACGAGCCCTTCCGGGAAGGGTCGGACGAAGAAGCTTCGGCGTAGAAAGGAGTCCTACATGAATATCGGCATGATCGGAGCCGGTGCGGTCATGGCGCTGGCCGCCATCGGTTCCTCCATCGGGGCGGGCATCGCGGGGCAGGCGGCCATCGGGGCGTGGAAGCGGAACTATCTGGCCAACAAGCCGGCGTCCTTCCTCCTCATGATCTTCGCGGGCGCACCCCTGACCCAGACCATCTACGGCTTCATCCTGATGGGAGCCATGATGAACTCCTCCAAGGATCCGGCCCTCCTCCTGGCCATGGGCCTGGCGGGCGGGACCGGCATGGCCATGTCCGCGGTGGCCCAGGGCAAGGCCTCCGCCGCCTCCTGCGACGCCTTCGGGGAAACCGGCAAGGGCTTCGCGAACTACATCACCATCGTCGGCCTCTGCGAAACCGTGGCCCTCTTCGTGATGGCCTTCAGCTTCGGGGCGCTGTAAAGCAGGTAAACAGTGGACGGTGGACGGTAAACAGAAGGACCAGGATTTCGGAGGCTTCAACCGCGTAGGCGGTTATGGTCTCCGACGTCCGGTATCATTTCCGTCCACTGTCCACCGTCCACCGTCCACCCCCATGCGCGTCGTCAAGGTCGGAAACGTTCTCCTGGGCCCGGGGTATCCTGTGGTCATCCAGACCATGTGGAAGGAGCCCCTGGGTCCAGGGGATCCGGCGCCCCTGCTTTCCAGGATCGCCGCCCTGGAATCCCTGGGCTGCGGGATACTTCGCTTCGCGGCTCCGGATCTCGATACCGTCGAGGTCCTGGGCGCCCTGGCCGGCCGTTCGACCCTCCCCCTTGTGGCGGACATCCACTTCGACTGGAGGATCGCCCTCCGCTGTCTCGACTTTCCCATCGCCAAGATCCGCATCAATCCTGGCAACATCGGGTCCCGGGCCAAGGTGGAGGAGGTGGTCCGCAAGGCCGCGGACCGCGGGGTCCCCATCCGGATCGGGGTGAACGGAGGCTCCCTTCCCCGGGACCTTCGGGATTCCGGAGATCCCGCGGGCGCCATGGTAGCGGCCGCGGAGAGGGAAATCGAGATTCTGGAATCCCTGGGCTTCCGGGATTACCTGGTATCCATGAAATCCAGCGACCTGCACGCCACCCTGGAAGCGAACCGCCGGTTCGCCGCGGCCCACGACGTTCCCCTGCACCTGGGGGTGACCGAGGCGGGGCCCTTGATTCCGGGCATCGTAAAGAACGCCGTAGCCCTCCATGCCCTTCTGTCGGAGGGCATCGGCTCGACACTGCGGGTCTCCTTGTCCGACAGCCCGGAAAACGAGGTTATCGCGGGCCGGGAGATCCTGGCTTCCGCGGGGCGGGGACGGCCCGGGGTGAACATCATTTCCTGCCCCCGCTGCGGCCGGGCGGGGTTCGACGTACACGGCTTCCTAGCCCGGTGGCAGGACCGCCTCTACGCCCTGGACAAGGATATCACCGTCGCCGTCATGGGCTGCGCGGTGAACGGGCCCGAGGAGGCCCGGCACGCGGACATCGGCATCACCGGAGCCGGGGACAGGGCCGTCGTCTTCCGGGGAGGCAAGATAGTCCGAACGATTTCCGCGGAAGAGGCCGATACTGTATTCGAGGAAGAACTATCGCGCCTATGAACCGGATATCGCGTTTCAGCCTTGCCGCCGCATGCGCCGCATCCCTGGTCTTGGCACCCGCCCTGGGCGCCTCGGAGTCCAAGGTGTGGGTGGAGTTCGAGAACGGAAAGCGCCTGTTCCGGGAGAAGGAATTCGGCGAAGCCCTCAATTCTTTCCGTTCCGCCGCGGCGGAACGGCGCAGGATGTTCGAGGACGCCTCCCGCGCCCTGTCCGCGGCCCTGGATTCGCCCCAGGCGGGAAGGGCCGAAGGGTCCATTCTCGCCCTGGTGGACGAGTTCGCCAAGGATATCTTCCTCTCCTCCGAACTGGACCAGATCAAGCTCCAGGCCGGATCTTCCCTCCGAAAACGGATCGACCTGTTGAGGCAGCGCAGGCTGACCGACCGATTCCGGGGCTTCCTGGACGCCCTGTACCTCACCCTGGATTACCGCACCTTCGACGAGCTGGGGGATTCCCTGGCGGCCCTGCAGAAAGCCGCCGCAGCCCTGGCCATGTACCCGGAGGCGGAGTTCTGGATCGGCCGCGTGTTCCAGGCCGAGGGGGAGCTCCGGCTGGCGGAGATACAGTATTCCCGGGCCTGGGACATGCGGGAAGCCTACGAGGTTTCGGACGACAGGTTCACGCCCCTGTATGCCCTGGCGGACCTGTACAGGACCCGGGGCGACTTCCTGCGCATGGAGGAGCAATACGCCCAGATCGTCGGGCAGGATCCTACGGCTTCGGATCCCAGGAACGAGTACCTGCGGAACGCCATGCTGAACACCCTGACCCGGGACGGGTTCGACAAGTTCATGAGCCTGTACCGCACGGAAGGGGATTTCGCCGTACGCGCCTTCGACGCGCTGGGCAGTTTCTGGTACGAAAGCGGCAGACAGGGCAAAGCCGTCCTGTACCTGGGACTCGCGGTGAACCGCGTCCTGACGAAGGCCATCGACGCGATCCGCGGCGAGGAGCCGTCGTACGCCTATACGACCCTTGCGGAGCTTTTAGGCAGGATAGCGGCCAGGAGGGACCTGGAGGAATACGCCCGGAACGCGGAGCTCCACAGGCTCCTGTTCACTCTTGCGGATGCCCTCTACGCGAACGGGGCCCGGGCACCCGCCCGGGATCTATGGAGGGTTCTGGCCTCCACGAAGGACGCGGGGATCTGGGGAACCCGATCGGCTTCCCAGCTTCGCACTCCGGTCGTGAAAGTTCCGGAACTGCCCTAAAGCGGGCAGGCCGGGGGTTCACGTACCGTTCCGCTGTCAGGATTTGTCGGCGGGAAATTGATTATCCGAAATGATGCTCCGCACCAGGTCCCGGATGAAGGGGTTCACGATAGAATAGACCCGCCGGGTCTTCTGGACTTCCGCGGATACGATGCTGTTCTGCTTAAGAATGGCCAGATGCTGGGATATGACCGGCTGGGGCTGGTTGAGGCATTTCCACATATCTGAGACGCAGGGATCCGCCTGGCGTTCGATCAGGCAAAGAAGTCTCAGCCGAATGGGGTGTCCCACGGCCTTGAGCATCCGCGCGTATTCGGAGAGCTTTTCCGCGGGGCACAGATCGGTAGCTTCCATGATTGGCATTGTATAATAAAATCTTTATTTCTTCAATAGGGACTCGATCTCGCGTTTCGGCGCGGATTCCAGGTAGTCGACGATCCGGATACGGTCCTCTTCGCTGATCCGGGTGAACGCGAAGGCCAGGACGTGGTTCTTCCGGACCAGAGTGCATCCCAGGGATACGATGTCGGGACCGACCCGGAGGGAGCAGTCCTCCAGGAACGCTCCGGGCTCCAGATCCTCCGACAGGGCAGGCAGATCGGGCTTAAGGGACAAACCGGTGACGCTGATCGTCTCGATCCTCCCGGCTACGGGCACTCCGTCCGCGGGGCGGTTGAACAGGAAGTCCAGCCGGTCCCAGGCCGCCGGGGTCAGGCGGTCGGAAGCGCGGGAATCCTCGATCGCCACGTACCGCTTGAGGATCTGCTGGAACCGGGAAAGCTCGGAACGGTCGCCCAGATCTTCCTTGACAACGCCGTTCACCCCGAGATGCATGGCCTTGGCCGCCTCCTCGAAGGGAAAGACCTCACCCTTCAACAGGATGAAGACGCAGCGCTCCTTGGCCCAGGACCGGCGGGCCACCTGAACCAGGGGCTTCCAGTGCCGGGGAAAGTCCCGGGCGCTCACCAGGATGGCGTCGGGCTCCAGTTCCTCGAGGTTGTCCAGGGCCTTCAGGGGATTCCGGTACCGGAGCACGTCGAATCCGAGGGGGCGCAGGTAAAATCGGATTATATCCGCGATGGAGTCGTCCTCGACGACCAGGAGAGCCTTCATTCGGTCCCCTTGTTGAGCACCGAGTAGCCCACGACGTACCATACGTCGTCGCGCTTCTGGAGCTGATAGGTATATTCCTTGACCAGGCGGATCTGCTGGTATTGGAATTTCTCCAGGACCCGGACGATCCCGCTGGAGGCGGAATAGCGGGTTTCCAGGATCTCGAACCAGTAGGGTATCGTCACGATGTCGTTGTCCACGATCTCCCGTTCCAGCTCGTCCTTGTACCGGTCCAGCATCCTCCTCCGCCCGTCGTCGGATTCCTTGTCGTAGACCCGCTTCTTCTCGGGAGAACGGGTCAACAGGGCTTCCAGGTCCAGGTAGAGGAAGAACTCGTTCCAGCGTCCCTTCTGTCGGGCCTCGATGGTCCTCCGGATAACCTCGTCCGGGGGAACCCTCTCCGCCCGGAGGATATCCCCCGATTCCGCGGATAGGGTCTCCGCGATGGACGGGATCCCCGCCCCGGGCCGAACGGAAACCACGAGGTCCTGGGAGTAGGCGGGGCGGGAATCGGGGCGGAGCAGCTCCGGATGGAATAGAACCCGGACCCGGTATACCCCCGCCTCGTCCATTCGCACGTAGCGCCGGAGATCCTCCACGAAGGAGTATTCCTCTCCGGGTTGGAGGGCTATCTCCCGGTAGTAGACCGGGCTGCCCGAGGCTATGGTCCGCTTGTAGGTGTCGCTGGCGTCCAGGAGGCGGTTGGAGGGGGTGCGGGCCTCGAAAGCCAGGGAGAACATCCTCTCCTCGGCGAGCTTGAACCGGTACGGCGAGGCCGAGGGATTCGTGATGGTGATTTTCAGGAATATCTCGGAATCCGTGTAGTAGATGCGCTTGTCGAAGAAGCGGACGACGATTTCCGGTTGTGCGGAGGCGATTCCGGCGGCCAGGACCGCAATGAGCAGGACCAGTATCGTGCGCGGGAGGTTCACCGAATACGCTCCTTGTAAGACCCTATCGTATTGTATATCATGGGCCGCCGTCCAGAATCCCATGGGCCGTCATTGGACGGATCGCGGTCCTAACAGAGCGTTGAAAAGGCTACGGAGCCTTTTTTCAACGCTACCTTGATGTCGCAATTGCGCAGAGAACCGCAAGGTTCTCGAGCAATTGCATAGCAGGTCGTTGAAATGCTTCGAGTATTTCAACAACCTGCTAGATCCCCCGTATGATTCTCGGAAATCTTGCATGAAATCATTATACCTGCTGGACGTACTGAAGCGACTGGAATCCTCCGCCCCGGTGCGGGAATTCCTCGCCCGGGTGTCCACCGACCGTTTCCCCGTGGACTGCGGCGGCCTGGAAGGCGCCTACACGGCGATCCTGGCTGCCCTCTGCCGCGAGCGCCTCGGTTCGTCTATCTTCGTGGTCGCGCCTACGGACCTCGAAGCGGAGGCTTTCTCCCGGGACCTGGGTCTGGCGGGGGTGGAGGCCGATAGCTTCCCCTGGTGGGGCACCGCCGCCTACCGTCCCGTATCCCCCCGCGCTCCGGTCTTCGGCGAGCGGAGCGCCGCCCT
>JBGSPT010000006.1:0-6648 GCA_041738475.1 Treponematales bacterium | reverse complement strand
TCCGGGGCGGGCGCGGCCGGGAGCCTGGCCTCCCGCCTGGAGCAGTGGCCCGTCCAGCTCCACCTGGTGAATCCCCGGGCCCCCTACTTCCGGGGTGCGGACCTCCTGATCGCCGCGGACTGCACCGCCTTCGCCTGCGGTGCCTTCCACCAGGCCCTGTTGGCCGGGCGCCGCCTGGTCATCGCCTGCCCCAAGCTGGACCACGGCCGGGAGGTCTACCTGGACAAGATCCGGGCCCTGATCGACGAATCCCAAGTGTCCTCCGTGACGGTGGCGGTCATGGAAGTTCCCTGCTGCGGAGGCCTTTCCCGGCTGGTCCAGGAAGCGGCCGCCTCGGCCTCCCGGGAAGTCCCGATCTCCACGGTGGTCGTGGGCATCGAGGGCGGCGGACTGACCTGGATGTGAACCGGATCGGATCGAGCGCTGCATCTACCGCGGCAAAAAAACCGCGGATACTCCCCGGTGGTACGAAGCTTGTGACGGATCGATGCCCGGCCCCGCGCCGGGCATTTCTTTCAAGGACGAACGGCCTCGAGATTCTCGAACATCCAGGGCAGCATCTCCGACAGGGTGGGATGGGGCAGGACCGTGTCCGTGAGGGCCGAATACGGCAGCCTTGACCGGATGGCCAGGGCGAGCATCGCGATCGCCTCGTCGCCGCCCGTCCCCAGGAGTCCCGCACCCAGGATGAAGTCTTCCCGCTCGTCCACCAGGATCTTAACGAAACCCCGGGTCTCGCCCTTCTCCCGGGCCCGGGGCACCTCCGACATCCTGAGCACCGCCCGCCGGTATCCCCTCCCCGCTTTTTTCAGCTCCGACTCCGAGGCTCCTACCCGGGCCAGGGGAGGATCCGTGTACAGCGAGTAGACGGGCACCCGATCCCGCAGGGTCCGGGACCCGCCCTCCAGGGCGGAGAGGTATATCTGGCCGTCGTGGACGGAGGTATGGGTGAAGGCCCCCCGGCCGTTCACGTCCCCCAGGGCGAAGATATGGGGCACGCTGGTCCGGCATCGGTCGTCCACCCGGATGAATCCCCGGTCGTCGAGGAGCACCCCGGCCTTGTCCAGCTCGAGCCCGGCCGTGTTCGGCATCCTCCCCACCGCCGCGAGCAGGTGGCTGCCTTCCATCGTCCCCGTCGAATCGCCCCTTCTGTACGCCAGCTCGATCCCGACCCGGGCGCCGGTGCGGACGGACTCGGCCCGGGCATTGAGGAGGATTTCCACCCCCTCCGCCTCGAGGAGTTCCCGCAGGGCGTCGCCGAAATCCGGATCCTCCCGGGGGACCAGGCGGTCCGAGAACTCCAGGACGCTCACCCGGCTTCCCAGGGCGCGGTAGGCCTGGGCGAACTCCATCCCGATGTAGGAGCCTCCCAGGATAACCAGATGTTCCGGAAGTTCCGCCAAGTCCAAAAGGCCCCGGTTGTCCAGCCAGGGTACCGAGTCGAGGCCGGGCAGGTCCGGCTTCCGGGACAGGGTCCCCGTGTGGATCAGGATCTCCTCACCCCGAATCCGAGCGTCTCCGATCCGCACGGTATGGGCATCCTCGAAGCTCCCCCAGCCGTCGTAGAAATCCGTGACCTTTTCGAGCCAGGCACGGAACCCGTCGCTGGAGCCGCGGCGGATCTCGTTCACCCGCTCCATGACCCGGCCGTAGTCGACACGCGGCTCTCCGGCGTAGATGCCGAACCGTTCCGCGTCGCGGACCACCCGGGCGACCCGGGCGGAGGCCACGAGGGTTTTCGTGGGGGTGCAGCCCCAATTCACGCAGGTACCCCCGACCCGGTTTCCCTCGACCACGGCGATCCTCTTCTTCAGGGACAGGAGCTTCGGCAGGATCGTGCCCGTAGCCTGGCCGGTGCCGATCAGGATCACATCGTACCGTTTCACGGATACTCCTCGCGAACAGTGCCGGGATTTACGCGGCGAAATCCCGTCCTTCCGGCGAGTCTCAGACCGACCGCTTCTCCTGGAGACCCGGGACGCCCATGTTGCGGATCTGGGCCGCGTGGTAGGCGTCGTGGTTCAGGAGCCAGGCGACCGCCTTGCCGTAGGGCATGTCCCAGCGGGGCATGGTCTCCGCAAAGCGCTCCGGCCCCAGCTCCACCAGGGCATCCATGACGGTCCGGTGGATCTTCCGGAGATACGCACGCATCTCGGTCCAGGCTTCCGCGGTGACCTCCGGGGGATCCCCGAAGCCGTGCTGGTCCTTGGAGTAGGGAAAGACCCCCGCCTTTTCGGCCCCCCGGATCGCCCGCACGAAGTAATACTTGTAGTACGCCACATGAATCGCGACGCTCCAGGCGCTGTAACCCTCCCAGGTCTCCGTGCTGGCCGCGGTCTGGGCGGTCAGGCAGTCCAGGGTGGCCATCAGGGACGGTCCGTTGAAGGATTCGCCGTCGAACTCCCCGTCCGCGTAGTCGAAGAAGAAGGAAATATTCTTGCTCATGGTTCAAGTATAACGCTTCGGTCACCGGGCGCAACCCGACCGTGGTGGTACGAAGCTTGTACCGCCGGATCCCCTCGCTTCCCCGTTCTCCATCGCCGGGGTAGAATAGACCATGCCCCGGACCCGCGACGATTCGCCCCAGGAGGGACAGAGCCTCCGGGCCGAGAGGATCCTTTCGCTCTTCCTCCTCCTGGCCGGGGGCCGTCTGCATTCCGCCCCCGACCTGGCCCGACGCTTCGGGGTATCGACTCGGACCCTGTACCGGGACCTCGACCTCCTTTCCGCCTGGGGCTGTCCCATCGAATCCATCCCGGGCCGGGAAGGAGGATTCCGGATCCTCCCGGGCTACGCCCTGGACCGCTCGGTCCTGGACCGCACGGAGCTGGCTGCGGCCGCCGCGGCCCTTTCGGGGGTCCGGGAAGCCGTCGGCGGGAGGGACCTGGACGGCGCGGCGGTCAAGATCGATGCCCTCCTGGGCCGGCCCCGGAACCGGCGGATATCCTGGCTCCGGGTATCCCTGGCCCCGGGCCGGGACGAGCGGCGCCTGGTGGAACTTCTGCGGGAAGCGATCGAGGAGAACCGCCTGATCCAGTTCGGGTACCGGGACGCCGAAGGACGCCGCACCGAACGCAGCGTGGAGCCCGCGGCGGTGGTCTACCTCTGGGAAGGCTGGTACCTCTGGGCGTATTGCCGGCTCCGCCGGGACTGGCGCCTCTTCAAGCTCGCACGGATAGAAGGTCCCAAGACCCGGATGGAGAGGTTCGAGCCCCGGAGGGAGCCCTCCGAGGACGCCTGGAGGTCCGGCGGCGGAGACAGGACCGACCTGCGGATCCGGGTGTTCCCGTCCACACTGGCCCGGTTCGAGGAGGAACTCGGCCGGGGCTTCGGGACCCCCGACGATCGCGGCGGGCGTGTCGTGGACATCCGCCTGCCCTCGGGGGACTGGCTGTTCGCCTTCCTGCTGGGTTTCGGGGATGGGATCGAGGTCCTGGGGCCTCCGGAAGTCCGGATGGAGATGGCTGAGCGGGCAAGGAAGACGGCTCGGGTCTACGAAGGATCGCGATTTTTAAATAAATAGTGACACTTTATGACAAGGTTTCCTCCTATCCTGCGATACAGAGGGGAGCGAAAGGAACGGAACGTTCCGATCAGGTCCCCTCCGTGAAGGAGACGGTATGGAACCTTTTTTCTCTCCCTGCGGGATCGAATGCGCGGCGGCTCCTCTAAACCTGGTACGACCGACGATGGAGGCGAGACGCCGGGATCCGCGGGCGGTCGATTCGGACTCAACCCTGCGGGTCGGAATCCCCGGTCTTCCTCCGCTCGGACGTGCCGGCCTTGTCCGGCTTGGCGTTCTTGCCGGACTTGTCCTTCTTCCCGCTCTTGTCCTTATTGCCCGGCTTGGCCTTACGATCCTTCCCTGACTTCCCGCCTCCGCCCTTCGGCTCGGGATAGACCCGGGGGATCCACTTGAGGCCCTCGATCGGGGGGCGTTGGTATTCCCCGCCCTCCTGCCGAGGCGGCAGTTCGATGGGTTCGGGGGTCAGGTCTCCGTAGGGGATCTTTCCCAGGAAGTGGACGATCGTGTTGAGCCGGGCGCAATACTTGTCGTCCGCGTCCACCACGTACCAGGGAGAGTCCGGCAGGTCCGAGAAGGCGAACAGGTCGTCCTTGGCCTTGGAGTACTCGACCCACTTGGACCGGGCGTCCATGTCCATGGGGCTCAGCTTCCAGCGCTTGGCGGGGTCTTTGATCCGATCCCGGAACCGGGTTTCCTGGACATCGTCGCTCACGCTGAACCAGTACTTGATCAGGATGATCCCCGCCCGCTGGAGCATGCGCTCGAATTCCGGGACGGACCGGGCGAACTCCCGGTACTCCTCCTCGGTGCAGAAGCCCATGACCCGCTCCACACCGGCCCGGTTGTACCAGGAGCGGTCGAAGAAGACCATCTCGCCCCCC
This sequence comes from Treponematales bacterium, assembly GCA_041738475.1. Classification (GTDB taxonomy): domain Bacteria; phylum Spirochaetota; class Spirochaetia; order Treponematales; family UBA12059; genus JAAYUR01. The sequence continues at coordinate 2,241 of JBGSPT010000006.1, read as the reverse complement.
GTCGGGAGCTGGGCGACATAGCGCTGGAAGTACCACTGGTTCCGCTCCCGCTCCGTAGGGGCCGCCAGGGCCACGATCCGCGCGAACCTCGGGTTGAGGCCCCCGGTGATGGCCTTGATCACCCCGCCCTTTCCGGCTGCGTCCCTGCCCTCGAACAGCACCACCACCTTGAGCTTCTTGGCCTTGACCCACTCCTGGAGCTTCACGAGCTCCACGGTCAGCCCGTCAAGCTTGTCCAGGTAGTCCTTCTTTTTCATCGCGGATTTATCGCCCACTTCGCGCCTCCGGAAGAAAGTGTAGCGCATGCCGGGGATGGATGCGAGGGGCGGAGGGCGTCCTGCCCCGCTTCCGCGCCTCCGCCACCCTGCCGGTTGACCCGGCCTCCCGGATGCCGCCTTTACGGCCTCTCGTAGCACTCCAGCATCGCCCGAAGGTCTGCGGCCGCCAGGGCCCTCCATTCGACGGGCTCCAGGAGTTCCGCGCCCGGACCGAGCCAGCGGATGAGCTCCACGGCGGTCTCGGGATAGCGCTCCCCGTAGATCATGAGGGTCCTGCCGTCTTCGCCCGCGGCGAATTCGGCGGTTCCGTAGTACCAATCCTTCTTCAGGAGTTCGGCCTGGGCGGGGCTGAGGGCGATACGGGCGGGATACCGCTCGGTCCAGCTTTTCATCGCCTCCCGCATCCATCTGCGCCCCAGGAGTTCCGCCACGTCGTAGTCGTCCCGGGTGGGGTGCATCGAGGCTCCGCGGCGGAGATCCGCGACCCGATCCGCTCGCCATAGGCGGACTTCGCCTCCGTCGCCGCCCTTCCTGCCCGCGAGGTACCATCGATCGCGGTCCCAGAGGATGGCGCAGGGCTCCACGTCCATGAAGGCTCCTTCTCCGGCCGAACCGTATCGCAGGCGGAGCCTGGACCGTTCCAAAAGCGCCCGGAGGAAGAGGCCCACCGAGGCCCCCTCGGCCGTCGCGGAGGCGGGATCCCGGCTCCGCAGGTCATCCGGCTCGCGATGCAAGAGATCTGCCGGCACCTCCTCGAATCCCATGAACTTGGAGGCCCGGGAAGCCCGATCCCGCGTCGCCGCGGGCAGAACCGCCATGAGCTTGCGCTCCGCGTTCTCCGCCTCGTCCGGGAAGGGCACCACCCGCAGGCGCTTAAGGAGCAGGAGGCCGAGCAGGAGGGTCGTGGCTTCCTCCATGCAGAGGGATACGGGCGGAAGGAAGTATCCGTCCCGGAGCTTGAAGCCGCCTGCCCTCCCCATCTCCGCGATCACCGGCACGCCCTGCAGACCGAGGGATTCGATGTCGCGGTAGACCGTGCGTATTGAGACCCCGAAGCGGCGGGCGAGGCTCGCGGCCGAGACCGGGCGGCCGTCGCGGAGGAGGAGAACCATGCCGAAGAGGCGTTCGATTCGATTCATGCGATTCCCGAAAAAGTATGACATAGGTTGACACGCGAAGGAAGTACGCTCGGTGCAGGACGGAGACACCGTCCTATTAGGAGGTTTTCGATGGATAGGAAGATCGCGTACCTTTACGTCTTCGATGGTTTGGCCGACTGGGAAATCGGCTATCTCGCCGCGGAACTCGCCTCGCGCCGCTATTTGAACGGACCCGCCGAGGCTCCCGAGCTACGGACCTTCGGCAGGGACCGAGGGGAGATCGTGACCATGGGCGGGTTTCGCGTCACGAGCGACCTGAGCCTCGGCGAGGTCCGCGAGGAGGACGCCGCCCTCCTTGTCCTTCCCGGCGGCGACTCGTGGACCCGGGATGCCGCCCACGAAGGGATAACCGAGCTCGCCGCGGCCTTCCTGGAGGAGGGGGTACCTGTGGCGGCAATCTGCGGCGCCACCTTCGCCCTGGCCCGTGCCGGGCTCCTGGACGCGCGTCGTCACACCAGCAACGATCCGGGCTACCTCAAGGCGGTGGCTCCCGGCTATCGCGGCGAGAAGCTGTATCGCCAGGAGGGCGCCGTCGCGGACGGAAAACTCATCACCGCATCCGGCCTCGCGAGCCTCGAATTCGCGCGCGAAACGCTCCGGGCGCTGGAGGTGATGAAGAAGGAGACCTTGGACGCGTGGTACGAGCTCAACAGGACGCGGTCGGGCGCCCAATACTTCGCTCTCGAGGCTTCGCTTAAATAAAGAGACCGCTTGATCGGCGCTTGCCGCGGCGCGATCGGAAGGCTCCGGCACGGTCCGCGGCGACGGCATCTAGCCCCCGGCGGCCAGGTCCTCCAGGAAGG
>JBGSPT010000439.1:0-12324 GCA_041738475.1 Treponematales bacterium | reverse complement strand
GGCCGCCGAGCGCCTGGCTGCGATCCGGGACGGAATCTTCGACCGGGCGGCCCCCCGGCGCCACGAACGTATCCTGGTGGCCCACGCCCGGGAAGGCTTTTTGGTCTGGGAAGCCCTGCGCCGGGTTCCCGAGGGGGCGGTGTGCGCCCTGGTCCGGACGGACCGGGAGCGGATCCTGATCGAGGGATACGCCGCGGGGCTGGAGGAAATCTGCCGCCCTTCCATCGTCCTCCATCCCGGCCGCGGGCCGGACACGGCGGCGATCGCGGCCTCCGGCCTTTCCGTGTTCGACATCCTCGTCGGCCGGGACCTTCTTTCCCCGGCGTCCGACCGGACGGCTCTCCTGTCCGCCTGGGCGGCGGCCTTCCCCTCAGCCCGTATCGTCCTTGCCGAGTCCCCGGCCTCCGAGGGGGGCCGGCTCTCCGGGATTCCCGGGCTCAGGGAGGCCGCGGGCGCCGACCTGGCGGCGCGGTTCGAGAACTTCGAGGAATCTTTCTACGGATCCCCGGACCGGCCTGAATTATCCTGGAAAAGCCCGGATGCCGCGTTCTGGCTCGAGGCCGCCGGGCTCAGGGACGGCCGGGCCGAGACGGTACGGGGAGATTACGGGCGGCACATCACCCGACGGGAATTGGACTCCTGGGTATCCCCCGGGTCGGCCTACGGCCGCGCCCTGACGTCGGCCTTCTCCGAAGACGAGATCCGCGTCCTCCGGGAAGCCCTCGACCGCTCGGTCCTGGGCCGCCCGGTGCCGTGGCCCTTCACGGTGGTCTACCTCCGGATCCCGCCCCGAGCTTGACAGGCCCCAGGACCGCGCGAATACTACCGCCATGACCGATCCCGCCTTCCGCACCGTCCAGGACATCTACGAGTACCTCCTATCCTTCGTGAACGCCGAGAAGGGCCAGGCGGTTGAATTCAAGTTGGACCGGATGCGGGACCTGGCGGCCCGCCTGGGTTGGCCCGAGGCCGCCTCGCCCTGCCTCCACGTGGCGGGGTCCAAAGGAAAAGGCTCGGTGTCCACGATGCTCGCGAGCATACTTGAAGCCTCGGGCCGGAAGACCGGCCTGTATACATCGCCCCATATTCTGGACTTCCGGGAGAGGATCACCCGGGCCGGGGAAGTCTTCCCCGACGTGGCCTACCTGGCCGCCATGGAGGAACTCGCTCCCCTCGTCGTCGGCGCCAGCCCCGGACGGTTCGTCGGGAACGAGCTTCCGACCTTCTTCGAGCTGACTACCCTCCTGGCCTTCCTGGTCTACCGCGGGGAAGGCTGCAACGCCGCTGTGTACGAGGTCGGGCTGGGGGGACGGCTGGATTCCACGAATATCGTGACCCCCGAGGCCTCGGTGATCACGGTCATCGAACTGGAGCACACCGAGTACCTGGGGACCACGATCCCCGAGATCGCCGGGGAAAAGGCGGGAATCATCAAGCCCGGGGTACCCGCGTTCACGGGATCCCGGGATCCCGCCGCCCTGGAGGTATTCAGGAAGGTCGCCGCCGAACGGGGCTGCGAACTTCGGGTCCTTGCGGAGGAGTGCGAGGTCCGGGACGTCCGGCTGACCCGGTCGGGAACCGAGGCGCTTGCGGCCTACCGGGACAGGGAGGTCTTTCCGGAGCCCATCCGCCTGCGCACTCCCCTCATAGGAGAAGCCCAGGCCGAAAACGCCGCCCTGGCCGCCCTGGCCGCCCGGCTCTCATCCTTCCGGCCTTCCCCGGAGGCGGTCCTCGAGGGGATCGAAGGGGCCTCCCTTCCCGCCCGGTTCCAGATCCTCCCCGGGGAGCCGCCGGTTATCCTGGACGGGGCCCACACCCCCGCGAGCATGGCCTTTACCGCGGAGGCTTTCCGGCGCCTGTTCCCGGGACCCGGGGTCCTTGTCTTCGCCTGCGCCGAGGACAAGCGCCCGGGGGAGATGGCCCGGGTCCTCGCGGGACTGTTCCGCAGGGCGATCGTCACCCGGCCCGGCACGTTCAAGAAGAGCGATCCGGAGTCCGCGGCCGAGGCCTTCCGGGCGGCGGGATACGAGGTCGACCTTGTACCGGACACGAAGGAAGCCCTGGGAATCGGCATAGAGCGAGCCCGGTCCGAGGGCGTCCCCCTCCTGGTGACCGGCTCTTTCTACCTCTGCGCCGCGGCCCTCACCGCGTTCCGGGACCGGGCGCACTGAGAGCCGGCCGACAGGCGCCTAGAGGCGCAGGAATTCGAGGAGGGGCTGGAGGGCGCCGATCAGGGCTCCCAGGACCCCGCCGAGCATCGTGATGCCCTTGAACTCCTTGGACATGACCCGGAGCATGATCCTCTCGATCACCAGCATGTCCAGGGCGTCGACCTTGTCCACGACCACCCGTCGGAGATCGATGCTCGCGAGGATGCGCCGGGATTCCCGGGCGGCGATGCGGGTGCCTTTTTCAGCCAGGAACCTCGCCATCCTATCCCGGAACGCCTCGTCCCAGTCCAGGGCGGCACCGAGAGACTCTTCACCCAGACCGTCCAACAGCACGCCCGCGAAGGTCCGGGCGAAGATGCCCGCCGCACCGGCACCCGCACCGGGGGCGAAGAACCCCGCCAGCCAGGAACCCACGGCCTTGAACAGCCCCTCCCTCGCCTCAGGACCCAGGGACTCGAGAAGGTCGCCCAAGGTCCCGCCGCCCGGCAGTCCGGGACCTGCGATACCGGCGGCCCCTCGTTCCCCCAGGGCACGGACGGATCTGCCTACGAGTTCCGCGATCCCCGTCGGCGAAAGGGGGTGCTCCGGTGCCCGGGAGGCCAGGGAATCCTCCGCGGCCCGGTGGATCCGTTCCAGGAGAAGGTCCTTGAAGCGTTCCCGGGTCTCCTCGGCCGCCAGAAAGGACTCCGCGGCTTCCGCCAGATCCGCGACCGTGGCTGGGAGGGCTTCCAGTATCGCCCTGTCGTATTGGGCGGCGCTTACGAAGAGCCGCTGTAGGGGGGACAGACGCCCTACGGCCTTGCGGATGACGGCTCCGCCGTAGCGTTCCAGCTCTTTACGGACGTCCGGGCGGGCTAGAAAGCTCCGGGCGGCGGACACGAAGCCCGGATAAGACGCGTCGAAGGCGGCCCCCGCGGCCCGGGGCAGGTCTGGCAGGGGAAGGATGTCCCCCAGGGACCTGCCTTCAGCAGCCTCTTCCTCCAACCGCCTTCGCACGACTTCGCGGGCCTTATCGGCGGTGAACTCGACGCGGCCCGGTGCGCGGAACCATTCAGAGACCAGGGATCTGCCGCCCGGTGATAGGATATCCCGGAGGCGGAGGCTCTCCGCGGCTTGGAGTCCCGCGCGCACCGCCTGAGCGGCGGCTTCCCGGAAGGCTTCTGAGGAGGAAACGGAACCGTAGGCTCTGCCCGCAGCCTCGGCGAACACGGGTTCCGCGGAAGCCGCGGCCTTTCGGGCTTCGGAAACCTTGAAGCCCAGCGCTTCGTCCAGGAGGGTTCGTACCGAACGGGCCACGCTTTCCCGGAGCTCCTCGGACTCGAAGCGGGCGGCCAGGACATCCTCGGTGAGGAGGTCCCGGGACACGACGTCCCCCAGGCTGAGGGCCAGGGCGTGCCGTTCCCGAGGCAGGATGCCGGGTGTGAAGGGGACTCGTATCCCGAACAGGCGTTTTTCCGTAAGGGGACGAAAGAGCATCTTGATGGCCAGCCAATTTGTGACGTACCCGATCACCGCACCCACCAGGATCGGCGGCAGCCACCGGAGGAACGGGTCGATCATTTGAATCCGCCGGCGGCCCGTTCCGCTGCGGCCCGGGTTTCGAAGAAGAGAGCATAGTCTCCCTTCAGCCATCCATCCACCCCGCCCAGACCGACCCGGTACCAGGATCCTCCTTGGCGGGGATCCTGTTCCCGCCCTTGGACGGCCAACACGTCCCCGCCCCTCAGGTGGCCTACGTCGGACGCTTCCGCCCTGGGTTCCGACTTGATCCGCACGTACGCCTGGGATACGACGATCCAGCCGATCCCTCCGGAGAACACGGGATTCAATTCCATCGGAAGGCTTTTAGGCAGTCTATCGCCGCAGGACGCAGCGGCAAGGACGGCAATGAGCGCGGCCGTGCGGAGGAAGCTTCGGTGCACGTTCGTCGATCTCATTCTTCCCTCTCCGGAACCTTACGGATCCGAACGGCTCCCCCGGCCTCCCGGACCCAGCGCTTCAGGACGGGCTCGTCAAGGGGTGCCAGGGCATCGAAGGGTATATCCCGGGGATTGAAGTACTCCCAGCGGTCATGATCCGTCGAGGACTCCGGATCGCCCTCCCAGGAAACGCGGTATACGAGGAACCGATACCTGCGGTGCTCTATTTCCCTTTCGTACCCGTCGTACGGGACAGGCTCCACCAGGGCCGAGACCCCCAGTTCTTCCCGGAGTTCCCGGACGAGGGCCGTTTCCGCGGCCTCGCCGGCCTCCAGCTTGCCTCCCGGAAGCTCCCAAAGTCCCGGAGAGCCTTTGTGCCCGGCACGCCGGGCCAGGAACACCCGTCCTCGGCGTTCCGCCAATGCGGCGGCCACCGCCACGGGGGGATCCTTAGTCATCCCTCACTCCGCCAGGTAGGTCTTCAGGATCTCCACGAGCCGGACGGCTTCTTCCCGGCTCAGTCCGATGCCCTTTCCCATCTTTTGATGATCCGGGCTCCAGGCCCGGATGTCGATCTTCGGTTCCCGGCCGTTCCAGGATACGAGGTTCACCTCCGTGCGCCAACCTCGCCCTCCCTCTCCGACAACGCCGACGGGCCGCACGATCTCGAAGCGGAACTCCTCGTTGTCCATAGATACCTCCGTCGGGAACCGCGCGCGACGCCCCGGGACGCTTGCCCCGCGCCCTTTCGGGACTGCGGGCTTCCAAAATGCGCGGCTAGATACCGTCCTCGAACTCGGTCTTGCTGTCCTGGAAGAACTCCGGGAAGGCATACACGATCACGCCGCTGGTTCGGACCCGCATCTGGGCATACCCTTTGCCTGCAAGCTTTTCCAATGCGGTCTGCGCCTGGTCGACGGTCACGTCCCCCTCGATGGCCACCTCGCCGGGGGTGACGTAGCCGCCGTTCTTCCGGGCTGTGCGGAGTATAACCTTCTCGATGGTTTCCCGGCGGTCCGCGGAGGGGCCGGCCCCCACGTGGCGCATGCTCTCCCGCAGGGGTTCCCGGGCGCGCATCTCCAGGGCCTCCCGCATGCCGGCCCGGATGTTCGCTTCCGTGACCTGTCTGGGAAGTGTCAGGAAATCGTACACCGAGCCGAACATCCCGAGACCCCCGGTGACGAGCCAGAGGAATCCGGTCCCGACCTTGCGCAGGTAAAATCGATGCAAACCCAGGGCTCCCAGGCCGCCGATGAACCAGAGCAGATAGGCCACGGGGACGCTATAGTACATGTGTATCTCCCGATTGAGGGTTGGGGAGAATGTACCACAGAGAGCGGCGGACGGTAAACAGTGGACGGTGGACGGTGGACGGAAGTGATGAGGTATATTCCGCCGCCTTCCCCGCTATGGCATGAAAACTGACGCATCCTTCGGCTATTCCTCTCCACAGTCCACTGTCCGCTGTCCGCTGTCCACCGTCCACCTTATTTACTCGCCCCGCCGAATCATGGTATCACGGACCCTCGAGGAGTACGCCATGACGAGTATCCGGGACCTTCTATCCAGCTCCCTCGACGGCAAGTCGCTGACCGTGAAGGGGTGGATCCGCACCAAGCGGGAGGCCAAGAACGCCGTGTTCCTGGAACTCAACGACGGGTCCTGCATGGCCAATCTCCAGTGCGTCTTCGATACGGCGGAGGGTCTCCCCGAAACCCTCCGGGCGGAACTCGCACGCTGCGGCACAGGAGCCTCCGCGGCGGTTACGGGCGCCTTGGTTCCAAGCCCCGCGGCGGGACAGGCGGTGGAGATCAAGGCCGAGGGCCTGGCGGTCATCGGGGAAGCCCCCGCGGAGACCTATCCCCTCCAGAAGAAGAACCACTCCCTGGAGTTCCTCCGGGAGATCGCCCACCTCCGGGCCCGGACGAACACCTTCGGCGCGGTCGCGCGGATGCGCAACCAGATGGCCTTTGCCATCCACTCCTTCTTCCAGGAGCGCGGTTTCCAGTGGGTCCACACCCCCGTGATCACCGCCAGCGACTGCGAAGGCGCGGGTGCCATGTTCCAGGTGACCACGCTGGACCTGGACGCACTGGCCAAGGCCGGGAAGCCTGTGGACTACTCCAAGGACTTCTTCGACAAGAAGGCCTACCTGACCGTTTCCGGCCAGCTCAACGTGGAGACCTACTGCATGGCCCTGAGCAAGGTCTACACCTTCGGGCCGACCTTCCGGGCGGAGAACTCCAACACCACCCGGCACTTGGCTGAATTCTGGATGATCGAGCCCGAGCTGGCCTTCGCGGAATTGGAGGACGACATCGCCCTGGCGGAGGACTTCCTCAAACACCTCTTCTCCTGGGCCCTGGACAAGTGCGCCGAGGACCTAGCCTTCTTCGACAAGCGCGTACAGGCCGGGATCGTCGACACCCTCACTTCGGTGGTGAAATCCCGATTCGCCCGGATGACCTATACGGAGGCGGTGAAGGAACTGGAAAAGCACGCCTCGGAATTCGAGTTCAAGCCCTACTGGGGCTGCGACCTCCAGAGCGAGCACGAGAAGTTCCTGACCGAGAAGGTGGTCGAGGGTCCCGTTTCGGTCACGGACTACCCCAAGGAGATCAAGGCCTTCTATATGCGCCTCAACCCCGACGGAAAGACCGTGCGGGCCATGGACGTCCTGGTCCCCAGGCTTGGGGAGATAATCGGCGGATCCGAACGCGAGTACCGGCAGGACGTGCTCCTCGCCCGGATCCGTGAACTCGGGCTTCCCGAGGAGGCCTACTCCTGGTACCTGGACCTACGCCGCTTCGGAACCGCGCCCCACTGCGGTTTCGGCCTGGGCTTCGAGCGGCTCCTGATGTACATCACGGGCATGCAGAACATCCGGGACGTGATCCCCTTCCCCCGGGCCGTGCACCAGGCGGACTTCTAGGGCATGATCCCGACCTTCCGCCGCCGGAAAGGTCCGGCCGTACCGTTCCGTTCCGTCTCCGCGGCCCTGGTCCTGGCCCTGGCCCCATTTCCCTCGGCCGCCGCGGCCCGGGAAACCAAGTTGTATCCCGGGGTTCCCCAGCCCCCCGCCGTCAACGCCCGGTCCGTCGTGATCATGGAAGCCGCCGGGGGGCGGATCCTCTATGAACGGGACGCGGACATCCCCATACCTCCCGCCAGCCTGACCAAGCTCATGACCCTGCGGGTCCTGTACAAGGAGTTCGCCGCGGGCAGGATGTCCCCGGACGACATCGTCACCGTCCTGCCCGAGGACTGCGCCCTACCCTACAACTCCAGCCTCATGTACCTCCAGCCCTACATGAAGGTGTCGGTACGGGTGCTGATGCAGGGTCTCGCTGTGGTATCCGGGAACGACGCCGCCCGTGCCCTGGCCCGGGCAGCCGCCGGGAGCATCGAAGCCTTCGCGGGCCGGATGAACCAGGAAGCCGCGGAGCTGGGTCTGGAAACCACCTGTTTCGTGGAACCCTCGGGCCTCTCGGAGTACAACCTGACCACGGCCCGGGAGATGGCGCACTTCGCGTTCCGGTACCTGAAGGACAACCCCGAAGCCCTGGCGGAACTCCATTCCCTTCGGTGGATCGAGTTTCCCACGGCGGAGGACATGCCCCCGGGAGTTCCGCCCCCAAAGGGGCGCATGGTCCAGTACAACAACAACAAGCTTATCCGCACCTACGAGGGAGCGGACGGACTCAAGACGGGATTCATCCGGGAAAGCGGATTCAACCTGGTGGCCACCGCCGAGCGGGACGGCACCCGGTTCCTGATCGTGACCCTGGGGGGGACGGGATCCTCGTCCCGGGTGGGAGGAGACGTCCGGGAGCGGGACGGAAGGGAGCTGCTGGACTGGGCATTCCTGAACTTCGTCACCCATCGGCCGCAGGTCGGGAGCCTCCCGGCCGTGCGCCTCTGGAAGACCGCCGTCCGATCCTTTACGCCAGTGCCGGGATCCGACATGGCGTTCACGGTTCGATCCGAGGACGCGCTCCAGGTCCGTGCGAGGGTGGAACTGCCGGAGGATCTAATAGGGCCGATCCCCGCGGGCGGCCGGGTCGGCCGCATCGCCTTCGAGGCGGGGGGCAGGGAACTCCACTCCGTGGACCTCGTGGCACCGGAGGAATATCCGGCCGGGAATCTCTGGATCCGCTTCCGGGACGGGATCGCCCTGTTTTTCCGCGGTCTGTTCGGTCGGTGGGCGCGGATCGTATAGGCTCGCGCCGAAATCCCCGGCGGTTCCGGTTCAATCCTTCAGGCCAAGCACTCCGTCCTTTTCCTCCACGAATCCCTCGGATTCCAGCTCCCGGATCGCGCGGGCCAGCCGTCCGTCGAATTCCGGGTCCCGCGCGTACGGACCGACCTTCTCAGCCGCCGCCTCGCGAAGGTCCGCCTGTGACAAGGACCCCCGGGCCGAGAGGGTGTGGAGCACCGCGGACCGGACTTGGCGGCGGGATCCCTCGAAGGGCGACTGGCGGACGTAGGAGGCCGACCTGCGGCCGGGATTGGGCTCCCTCTTCTTGAGGGCCGCGCCGTAATCCATGAGGGCATAGTACCAGGTCCGCGGATCGTCCCGGTCCAGGACTGCATCGACGTAGGGTTCGAGGTCCCGATCCGCAACTCTGTCCCGGTCCGGAAAGAAGTAGAACAGGAATACGGCCCGGATGTTCGTCTCGATCACGATCCCCGGAAGTCCGAAGGCGAAGGCCCGAACCGCCCGCGCCGTGTAGGGCCCGACGCCCGGAAGGGACCTGAGATCCTCCTCGCCTTCCGGAACCGATCCCCCGTGGTCGCGGACGATCCGGACCGCCGCGTTCCGCAGTGCCAGTGCCCGGCGGTTGTACCCGAGGCCCTTCCAGCATGCCAGCATCTCCGAAAGCGGCGCGGCCGACAGTGCGGCGGGTGTCGGGTAGGCGGAGATCCAGGAATCCCACTTGGCAAGCACCGTCTCGATCCGGGTCTGCTGGAGCATGATCTCCGAAGTCAGGATCAGCCAGGGATCCCGGGTGCGCCGCCAGGGGAAATCCCGTCCTTCCTCCGAGAAATGACGGAGGACTCCCGAGCGGAATTCGACGATCTGAATTTCCGAGAGGGGCATGCGTTGGTGGGCGCCCGATTTCCGGGGTGCCTTACTCGTCGTGTCCGAACACGTGGACGTATTCGACCAGGAGGTCCTCCGCCCGTCCCTTGCAGCCCCCGCAGACCGTGCCGATCTTCGTGCGCTCCTGGAGCTCCTCCCAGGTACGGGCGCCATCCTTCACGGCCTGTTCTATGTCGCGATCCGTGATGTTGAGGCACGTGCAGACCACCGTGGCGCCCACGTCCTTGAAGGCCCCTTCCCGGCCAGTCTTGGCCAGCCAGGAATCGATGGCCGCCCGAAGAGCCTTGTCCCCCAGGACGGAACAATGGATCTTATTGTCCGGAAGTCCCCCCAGCCGCCTGGACACATCCTCGGGCTTCAGCTGGTAGGCTTCCAGGATGGTCATGCCCTTCACGATCGAACTGAGCATGGAGGTGGAGGCTATGGCGCTGGCGCAGCCGTAGGTCTTCCAGCGGACGTCGGTGATCACGTCCTTGTCGTCGACCTTGAGGAAGAACTGCATCTGGTCGCCGCATTTCACGTTTCCCACGATGCCGTCCGCGTCGGCCTCGAACTTCTCGTCGGGATCATAGACGTTCCGGGGGTTCATGAAGTGGTCCTTGACGATGTCGGAATACAGCCAGGTGAAGGCGTCCATGCTCTCTCCTTGCGCGCTCAGGCGACGGTGGACATGCGCCGAAGGCGCTCGATGACGGGGGGAAGCTTCTCTATCACGTAGTCCACATCCGCCTCCGTGGAGTCCCGACCCAGGCTGAACCGGATCGAGCCGTGGGCCAGCTCCGGTCCCAGGCCCGTGGCCAGGAGGACATGACTGGGCTCCAGGCTTCCGGAGGCGCAGGCGGATCCCGTGGACACCTGGATTCCCTCCAGGTCCAGGTACAGCAGGATGCTCTCCCCCTCCGCGCCGGGGAAGGAAAGATTCAAGGTATTGGGCAGGACCTCGGTCTCGTGGCCGTTGACGTGGGCGTAGGGAAGGCTCCGGACAAGTCCGTCCCGCAGCCGTTCCCGGAGACAGCGTACCCGGGCGGAATAGTCCGGGAGCTCCTTGAGGGCCAGGTCCGCGGCGATCCCGAAGCCCAGAATTCCCAGATTGTTGTAGGTTCCGGCCCGGTGCCCGTGCTCCTGGTGCCCGCCCCGAATCAAGGGAACGATCGGAGCGCCCTTGCGCACATAGAGGGCCCCGATTCCCTTGGGCCCGTAGATCTTGTGGCAGGAGAGGGTGAGGTAGTCGGCCCCCCAGGCTTCTACGTCCACGGGTATCTTCCCCGCGCACTGGGTGGCGTCGGTGTGGAAGAAGGCTCCCGCGGCCTTCGCGATGGACGAAGCGGCCGCCGTGTCCTGGATGGTCCCGATCTCGTTGTTAGCGGCCATAATGGAGACCAGGAGCGTTTCGGGGCCGACGGAGGAACGGAGTTCCTCCAAGTCGATGCGGCCCTTGGAGTCCACGCCCAGGAAACGGACCGGAAAGCCCTCCTCCTGGAGCCACTTGGCCGCGTTGAGTACGCAGGGATGCTCTATGGCGGTGGTGACGATGCCATTGCGAGGACCTTTGCGTCCCAGGTGGAACATCGAGGCGAAGACGGTGTTGTTCGATTCCGAACCGCCGCTGGTGAAGATGATCGAGGAGGGGTCCTTGGCGCCGATCAGCCGGGATACGGCGGCCCGGGCCTCCTCGACCCGGGCGTGGGCGGATCTTCCCGATTCGTGAAGGCTCGAGGCGTTCGCGTACACCTCCATATCCTCGATCATCCTGGATTTGACCTCGGGATGCAGGGGGGTCGTGGCGTTATAGTCCATATACACGAAGCGCCGATCCATTCCGTTCCGCCTTCCGGAGCGTCCAGTACGTCGGTTACGTATCGGACATCCCTCGCGGTTTCTATCGTTCTCCGAGAGAATCTTGGAAACCGCCGTGTTGATTCCAGCTGTCCAAGTCGCCAACCGAGCTTCTTGGACAGCTCCTTTCACTTACCTCGCGGACCCCGGGTCCGCGCCTTCCTCGATGATATCCGCGAGCGTCCGGTTGCCCAGGTACCCGTCGATGGCAGCTTTTAGGCCGATCCAAAACTTCCTGGACCGGCAGGAGGAGTCATGGTCGCAGACACCCAGGGCGTCCACACAGTCCACGGGCCGTACCTCCCCGTCCAGGGCGGCCACGACCTCCGCCATGACGATGCCGTTCGGAGGCTTCGCAAGGCGGTAGCCTCCGTTCTTGCCGCGCTCGCTCCGGATCAGCCCGGCCGCTGCCAGGCGGGTCAGGATGCCTTCCAGGTACTTGGGGGAAATGGTCTCCGCCTCCGCGATCTCCGCTCCCACGGCTTCCCACCCGGGCCTTCGGGCCAGGTATGCCAGGGCACGGATCCCGTATTGCGTTCTGGCTGAAACGGAGAACAAGTAAACCTCTTTTTCCTATCGGTATAGTAGGATTATACTCCCGTACCGCCCAGTCGTCAAGTCCCGGACGTGCCCTCAACTTCCGGGAGTCCGCATCCGGGTCCGGGCTCCCCCCAGGAGGGCCGCCGCGGCGGTGACCGCGTAGGGCAGGGCCAGGACGAGCTCGGGGGGAACCGGCAGGACCGATTGGGCCGCGTTGGACAGGGCGAAGAGGAATCCGAAGCCCAGGGCCGCGAGGAGAAGCCCCGCCGGCCGTTTTCCGCCCAGGTAGATGACCACCAGGGCGATCCAACCCCTGCCCGACGCGATATTGGGCACCCAGGCCCCCACCGATCGGGCAAGCGCCACTCCGGCCAGGGCGCAGGCCGCCCCGGAAATCGCGAAGGCTCCGTACCGCACCGCCCCGGGATCGACACCCGCGATGCGCAGGGAACCTTCCTTCATGCCCAGGGCCCGGACCCGGAGCCCGAAGGGGGTCGCTGAATAGGCTGCCGCCGTAGCGGCGCAGGCGGCCGCCAATAGATATGCGACCCGCCGCTGTCGGAACAGCAGGGGACCCAGGAAGGGTATCCGGGAGAGGAGGCCGAAGTCCGTCCGGGGCGAGAGGAGCCCGTCCAGGGGGACAACCCCCTTCGTCCCGAAGACATGCTCCGAAGCTATACCCACGGCGCCCGCCACAAGGAGGTTCACCGCCAGGGCCGTCACGAAGGGGTTCGCGGAAAGCCGATCCGCGGCG
>JBGSPT010000423.1:0-3524 GCA_041738475.1 Treponematales bacterium | reverse complement strand
GGTTCGGATCGGCTGCCGCAGCCCGCGAGGATCAGGGCGGCCCCCGCGAGGGCGGCGATAAGGGTTATCCGCAGGGCTTTCATGGAGTCCTCCCCAGGGCAGGCTGGACCGGGCGTACCGCTGGAAACCTCGGTCGGTTATAGTATATAACGCATTCTACACCGTTGTCGGTCAATTCTCGGCAAGGCCCGAAATGCCCGAACGCGGGATCGGGCCGAATATCCATCAGGAGGTCCATTCCATGAAGAAACTCCTCGTACGGGCGCTCGCCGCATCGGCCATCCTCCTTGCGGCCTGCGTCGGCGCCCCGCCGGCAAAGGCCCCGGAACCGCAACGCAAAGAACGGATCGAAACCGTCCGCGTTCCGGTCCTGCTCAAGGAAACCTCCTTCTTCGCCAACGGAGTCCTGGACCGGACCGTCACCTACACCTACGACGAAACCCTGAAACTGCTGATTGAAAAGAAGGTCCAGGAGCCCTCCCGGGCCGAACCCACCGAACGGACCGCATACGAATACTCGGGCACGGCACAGACCTCGATAACGGCCTACGATTCCGAGGGAAAACAGAAAACGCGCACGGTGTTCAAGACCGACGGGGCGGGCCGGATCGTGGAGGAAGCCGTCTCCGATTCGAAGGGCAACCCACAATCCTTGTCCCGGTACGAATACGACGCGTCGGGGTACCGGACAAGCCGCCGGGTGTACGACGGCGCCGGAGCCCTCCTGGCGGTTTCCGAATACTCCTATACCGCGGGCCGTCTGGCCGTGCTCATCCTCAAGGACTCCGCCGAACGGCCCGCGGGCCGGGTGGAGCACGAATACGACGCCGAAGGACGGTTGACCCTTCGGGTGACCTTCGACTCCGCGGGGGCCGTCGTTCAGCGGGAACGATTCTCCTACACCGGGAACGCCTTGTCGGAAGAGCGGCTTGAGCGGGGTGACGGCCGGGTGGAGCGCCGCACGGTGTACGAGATCGGTCCCGAAGGCGCGCCCGTAAAATCCACCCTCTACGACGGGGCGGGCCGGGTGCGGGACGTCCGCGTCTACGAGCACGCCTTCCGGACGGAAGAACGGACCGTAGTCTACTACGAGTGACCGGAGGAACGGAATGAAACGAATCCACAGAATCCTGGCCGCCCTGGCCCTGATCGGCCTCGCGGCCTCCGCGGCGGCGGCCGACGAGATGACGTTCATCTATCGCCGCATCTACCAGCAGGCCGAAACCCTCCGGCAGAAGGAAGCCGCGACCCTGGCCATCCTGGCCCGAGAAGATCCGGGCAATGCCGCCGTTCTGGAATACATCCTGGAGGACCTTCTGAAGACGGGCCCGGAGATCGCGAAGGGCTCGCCGGACAGGCAGATCTGGAACAACCTGGTCCGCGCGGCCGCGGGCACCCTCGGCACCCTCCGCTACGTGGAGGCCGCCCCCTTCGCCTGGGACGCCTACGGGCAGGCGGACGATCCGTTGACCAGGGCGGAAGCCCTCATGGCCCTGGGGAACATGCGGGCCCTGGAATACGCGGAACGGATCTCCCTGGTCCTGAGGAACCTGAACTTCGAGCCCGTCCGGGACCGGGAAGCAGGGGAAAAGGTGGCCTTCGGCGCCATCCTGGCCCTGGAAAAGCTTCGGGATCCCTCGGGATTCGCCCCGGTCTTCTTCGCCTCCGAGGGCTGGTATACCCGGCGCGTCCGGGACCAGGCCCTGCGCAGCCTGCCCCTCCTAGCGGAGGATCCCACCGATCCCGTCCGCCAGCTGATCATCGAGGAATCTCTGGAACGCAAGCTCAAGGCCTTCGACCTCCACGCGGCTTCCAAGGCTCCGGAGGAGAAGAAGATCGAGATAGCCCGCCTGGCCCTCCAGCGGGGTATCGAGATCAAGGCCCGGGACAGGGCGGAGGGGACGCGGCTCCGGGACCTCCGGATCCGGGGCATGCGCTCCCTCGTCACCCTCAAGGCGGGCGGCGGAGCCTCGACGGTGTGGCTCCAGGAAGCCTTCAAGCTCGGAGAGACGGACGAACGGCTCCTGGCCCTCCAGGCCCTGGGCACCGACGCCTCCGACGCCTCCGCCTCCGCCCTGGCGGATATCCTGCTGGAACTGGACGCCCAGCAGAGGGCGGGCATCACCGACGAAGTGCGCAACCGCATCGCCGCGGCGGCCATCCAGTACGCGGCCTCCACCCGGAACCGCCTGGTCCGGCCCGCCCTGACGGCGGTCTCCCTCAACGAGAAGTGGTCGAACTCCCTGATCCGGGCGGCCCAGGACGCCCTGAAGGAGCTGCCATGAACGACGACGGAAAGAAGACCTTCACGGAGCGCCGCGGACGGGTGGCCGCATGGCTCAAGGACAGGGGAATCGCGGCGGCCCTCTTCGAGGACCGCGAGGGCAGGAGGGATCCCACGGTACGCTACCTGTCCGGCCAGCCCGGGGATTCCCTGCTCCTCGTCACTGCCGAAGGCCGGGGTATCCTCGTGGCCTGGGACGTGAACATGGCCGAAACGATGGCCCGGGTCGACGAGATCCTGGCCTACGGGGACTTCGAACGGAAGCCCGTCCGGGCCGTCCTGGGCGTCCTGGCCCGGGAGGGCATAGCCTCCGGAGCCCGGGTGGAGCTCCCCTCGACCCTGGCCTACCCGGAATATGTCCGGTATGCCGGGGAGGGGGAGGAATACGACTTCCTCTGCCGGGAGGACGGGGCGGACGATTTCGCCCGGGGGCTCCGGGCGGTCAAGGACGAGGCCGAGGCGGCCGTCTACCGCAGGGCCGCCTCGATCACCGACGAGCTCATCGAAGCGCTGGAGGCCGGGGTCCGGAAGGGGTCCATCTCCACCGAGACCGATGCAGCCCTCTTCCTGGAGCGCGAAAGCCGGGCCCGGGGCTGCGAGGGCATGGGCTTCGAGACCCTGGCCGCGGGACCCCGCAGATCCTTCGGCATCCACGCCTTCCCGACCTACACCTCCGGGGCCTTCGGGACCGACGGCCTTTCCATCCTGGACTTCGGCGTCTCCCTCGAGGGCTACACCACGGACGTCACCATGACCTTCGTCCGGGGTCGGCTCTCGCCGAGGCAGGACCTGATGATCGCCCTGGTGGAGGAGGCCTACCGGGAGGCCGCGGGGATGCTGCGCCCGGGAGTACCCACCCTCCAGATCGCCCGACGGGTGGACGAGGTCTTCGCCGCCGAGGGCTTCAAGATGCCCCACGCGTTGGGACACGGAATCGGCCTGGAAGCCCACGAGGCCCCGGCCCTGCGTAACCGGGACGACAACTCCTGGGTGCTGGCGCCCGGGCACGTGGTGACCCTGGAGCCCGGACTCTACGACCCCGAAACCGGGGGCGTGCGCCTGGAGAACGACTTCCTTATCCTGCCCGACGGGGCGGAGGCCCTGACCCGCTCCCGCATCGTGCGGTTGTGAGCCCCCGCCTCCGGGAGGGGCATCCCCGCATCACCCAGGCCGGGCCCATCCTGGCGGTCCACAAGACCCTCTTCGTGGACCGCCCCGGCCTCTCCCTTGCCGCCGCCGC
>JBGSPT010000395.1:0-8239 GCA_041738475.1 Treponematales bacterium | reverse complement strand
GCGGCGGCGGCGGCCCTGACCTGCACGGGCCGGGGTCCCCTGGAGAGGATGCCCCGGCGGGCGGAGGTGGACTCCTTTCTGCGCGGACGCGCCGCCTCCTCGTAAACCGCCGCGAGGCGACAACCTACGTAGGACGTACGGTTTCCTTGCAGTCCCGGGGGAAATGAATAGAATTACCAGTATGCCGGATAGATACGTGCTGTGCGTGGACGACGAGGCCATCATCACCGAGAGCCTAAAGCGGGAACTCCGGAACGAGCTTCCGCACCTCAAGGTCGAGGCGGCCTATTCAGGAGATGCGGCGCTGAAGCTCCTGGAGGAAATACGCCGGGACGGCGGCGAGCCCGCGGTCCTGGTGACCGACGAGCGGATGCCGGGCATGAAAGGTCACATGCTGCTCCGGGAAGTCCGGAAGACCTACCCGCGGATGTACGGCATCCTGCTTACGGGGTATTCGGACATCGACGCCATCGCCCAGGCTGTCAACGAGGCGGGACTGTTCCGCTACATCCACAAGCCCTGGGAGCGCCGGGACCTAGTGATGGCGGTGCGCAGGGCATCGGAGCTATATGACCGGGAGGCGGAGCTGGAAATGCTCCGCCGGAAGGTGGAGGAGCTCAACGCCGCCCTGATCGCGGCCCTGGAAAACCAGGCCCGGGACTGGGACCCCGACTCCTTTTGCCACGTCCAGCGGGTGGCCTGCTATGCGGCCCTCCTGGGCCGCAGACTCGGAATGGCGGAGGCGGAGGTCCGGAAGCTCTACACCTACGCCCCCCTGCACGACATCGGCAAGGCCGGAATTCCCCACGAAATCCTGGACAAACCGGGCAGCTCACCCCCGAGGAATTCGAGATCGTTAAGCGGCATGTCGAGATAGGCACGAACCTCCTTTCGTCCATCGACGTGGAGGATTTCGCCAAGGACCTGATCCTCTACCACCACGAGCGTTGGGACGGGAAGGGATACCTGGCCCGGATGGCGGGGGATGCAATCCCCATATCCGCACGGATCACGGCCCTTGCGGACAGCCTGGACGCCATGCTCACCAAGCGGCCCTACAAGGAGGCTCTTCCCTTCGACGAGGTCGTCCGGGAGATCGACGCGGACTCCGGCAAGCGCTTCGATCCCGCGGTGGTCGAGGCGTTCCGGGCAGACAAGGAATCCTTCCGGGAGATTTCCGCGGGCGCGACCTCCCGGTACTGCCGCAGCTTCCGGGATCCCGAATAGGATCTCGTCTTGAGGATCCGCCATCGAGGTTTTCGGTGAATCCGGCATTCCCTGCCCGAAACACGCGCCCTTCGACGCTCCGAGGCGGCGGGAATCGACGGCGGAGGGCGTATCCGGTGGCCCTGGCCCTGACGACCGCCCTGGCCTTCGGAGCGTCGGCGCCGGAGCTCCGGGCGCAGGAACTACAGGCCGGGCCCGGAGGAACGGCCGCGGACTTCCAGGCGGAGCGCATGCTTTCGAGCATCCTTCGCAGCGCCCCCGGCGGGATCGGGGTGGTCGTGGATCGGGTCATAGTCCAGGTCAACGACTACATCCTTCAGTTGACCGGATATTCCCGGGAAGAGTTGATCGGCAGGAGCGCCCGCGTCTTCTACCCCGCCGACGAGGACTACGAGTACGTGGGGCGGGAGAAATATCGGCAGATCTCGGAGACGGGAACCGGGACCGTCGAGACCCGCTGGATCACCAAGGACGGGAAGCTCCTGGAGGTCATCCTGTCGTCCACGCCCCTGGATGCCTCCGACCTCGGGGCGGGTGTGGTCTTCACCGTGACGGACGTCACCGAAAAGAACTTCACCGCCCGGACTCTCCGGGACCGGACTCGGATCTTCCAGGCCGGGGCCGCGATACTCATCGTTCTCCAGTTGGGGTTGATTGCGGCCCTGGCGCGGACCTCACGGGTGCGCCATAGGACCGCGGAAGAGCTCCGGGCGAAAACCGAGGAACTGGACCGGTATTTCTCCTCTGGTCTGGATCTCCTGTGCATAGCGGACACCTCGGGCCGCTTTATCCGGTTGAACCCGGAGTGGGAGAAGGTCCTGGGATACCCGATCCGGGAGCTCGAGGGCAGGAACTTCTTGGACTTCGTACACCCCGAGGACCGTCCCGGGACCCTGGCCGCCGTATCCCGGCTGGACGCCCAGGAAACGATCCTGAACTTCACGAACCGCTATCTCTGCAAGGACGGGACGTACCGATGGATCGAGTGGAGGAGCCGGCCCGCGGGCTCCACCATCTACGCCGCCGCCCGGGATATCACGGATCGACTGGATACGGAAGAGCGGCTCCGGCTCAGCGAGGAGCGCTTCAACCTTGCCATGCTGGCGGTAAACGACGGCATCTGGGACTGGGATGTTCCGAGCGGCGTCGTCTACTTCGATTCCCGGTACTACACGATCTCGGGCTACGAGCCGGACGAGTTCCCCCACAAATTCGATGAATTCCAGAACAGGGTGCACCCGGAAGACGTGGAATCTGTCCTGGCCGCGGCCCAGGCGCATCTGAGCGGCCTGACGCCGGCCTTCGACATCGAGTTCCGCTTCCTCCGCAAGGACGGGACCTGGATGTGGATCCGGGGCCGGGGCCGTGTTGTGGCCCGGGACGGGGACGGAAACGTCCTGAGGATGATCGGGACCCATACGGACGTCACGGACAAGAAAGCCGCGGAGGAGGAGCTGCAACAGGCCAACCTGGTCATAGAGAACAGCCCCGCGGTCCTGTTCCGGTGGAAGGCCCAGGAAGGCTGGCCGACCCTCCTGGTGACCGAGAACGTGTCCCAGTTCGGGTATACCCGGGAGGAATTCATGTCGGGGGATGTGCCCTTCGCGTCCCTGGTCCATCCCGAGGACCTGGCCCGGGTCGCGGAGGAAGTCCGCAGCAACACAGATCGAGGTCTGGACCGGTTCGAACAGGTCTACCGGATTGTCGCCCGGGACGGCTCCGTTTGCTGGGTCGACGACCGGACCAAGGTGATCCGGGACGGGGAGGGCAACGCCGTGGAATACCAGGGCGTCCTGTTCGATATCACCGATCGAAAAGAAGCGGAGGCGGAGCTCGAACGGAGCCTCAACTTCCAGAGCGCCCTCTTGGATGCGGTGCCCACCGCGGTCTTCTACAAGGACCGGGAAGGCCGGTACCAGGGCTGCAACAAGGTTTTCACCGAGATCATGGGGATGACGTCGGAAGAGCTCCGGGGGAAGACCGTGCAGGAACTCTGGCCGAGCGACATGGCGGATACCTACCACCGCAAGGATCTGGAGTTGATGGCCGCCCCGGTTCGTCAAGCCTACGAATACAAGGTGAAGGACCGGAGCGGCCTGGATCGGCCCGTGATCTTCACCAAGGACGTGTTCCGGGACGAGAAGGGGGAGGTGGCGGGCATCGTCGGGGCCTTCCTGGATATCACGGATCGGCGCAGGGCGGAGGAGGAACTGAAAGCCCTGAACGAGACCCTGGAGCAGAGGATCTGCGACCGTACCCGGGAACTGGACGAGATGAACGCTCACCTGGTTAAGGCCAACGAGGAGCTCCAGACCACCCTGGAAACCCTGCACGAAGCCCAGGATTCCCTGGTCCAGTCCGAGAAGCTCGCCGCCCTGGGCCAGCTGATCGCGGGCATCGCCCACGAGTTGAACACCCCCCTGGGAGCCATCGTCTCCTCCAACCAGTCCATGCTCCAGCTGCTCGGAACCCGTCTTCAGGACGCGTCCCGCGCCCTTGCCGGACTCTCGCGGGAAGTGCTGGATTGGTTCAACCCCGCCCTGGAGGCGGCACTGGGCGCATCCTCCCTGCCGGAGGAGCCCTCCGGCCGTTACCGCCGGCGAAAAGCCCTCGCCGCCCGCCTGGCCGAAGGCGGAAAGCGGCCCTCGGACCGCCTCATAGAAGCCCTGCTAGACCTCCGCCTGGACGAGGATCCCTCGATACCCGGCCTTTCCCGGAATCATCCGGACTTCGAGGAGGCGGTGGAAGCTCTGGATACCCTGGCGTCGATAAAATCCATGTCCGACCTGATCTCCGTGGCCGCGGACAAGTGCTCCAACGTCGTATCCGCGCTTCTGTATTACGTCCGCAGGGAGGACGGCGAGGAGGGCACCTCTCGGGTAGACGTCGTCCGGGAACTGGAGAGCCTGCTGACCCTGTATACGAACAAGACCAAGTACGGGGTGCGGATCGAGAAGGAGTACCGCTGTCCGGGATTCGTGCGGGGGAACCGGAACCAGTTGAACCAGGTCTGGATGAACCTGATCCAGAACGCCCTCCAGGCGATGGAATTCCAGGGCACCCTGGGGCTCGGGGTGGACAGGGTCGAAGCGAAGATCGTCGTATCCGTCCGGGACACCGGACCCGGGGTACCCGAGCATCTGCGGATGAAGATCTTCGAACCCTTCTTCACCACCAAGAATAGCGGCGAGGGCACGGGGCTGGGGCTGGATATCTGCCGCAAGATCGTGGAGAGGCACGGCGGCCGGATCGAGTTGATAAGCGAACCGGGAAACACGGTGTTCAGGGTCTTCCTGCCCGAGTGGGAGGGTGCGGAGGAGTCCTGAGGGCCCGAGGCTTGCCGGAAATCCGGCACTGATACAAAGTACGTAGGCGGTTTCGCCCTTTCCAGTACCTTCGTCCGATCCCCTCCATTCCGAAACCTCGGTATCCTCACCCACGGCGGACGAAACCGGAGTCGAAAGATCCCGTGACGCCGCCGCGGGAGGAGGGGCCTCGGGCCGCTTCCCGCAACCTTCCCTTGGTGGAGCGTTGAAATGATCGAAAACGCCGGGTCGCATTTCGGAACCTGGTGGGCGGTCGCCGTGTGGGCCGCCCTTTTCGGCGCCTTCCTGCTCTTCGTGCCCTTCTACCGGAAGGCGGACCGCAAACCCGCGGGGGTCTTCCTGGGCTTCGTGGTGGCCTTCGCCCTGGAGATGTTCGGGGCGCCGTTGTCCCTCTACTTCGTGCTCTGGGCCTTCGGAAAGACCCTGCCCGAGGGCGTCCTCTGGGGGCACACCCTGTCCGGAGCTTTCGGCATGGCCGGGCATTACGTCTACCTGGCCTGCGTCCTTGCCGGGGCCGTCCTGGTGGTCGGCGGCTGGGCCCGGATCCACCGGGAGTACTGGAGCAAGGAGGAAGGCCAGGGGCGCCTGGTCGCGGAGGGGCTCTACCGGTACGTCCGGCATCCCCAATATACGGGCTTCCTGCTCCTGTCCCTGGGGGTCCTGTTCGAGTGGGCGACGATCCCCCTCCTGATACTTTGGCCGATCCTGGCGTCCCTGTATGTCCGGCTGGCTCGAAAGGAAGAAACGGAAATGGAAGAACGATTCGGAGACGAGTGGAGGGCCTACAAGGCCCGGACGGGGATGTTCCTGCCCCGGTTCGGCAAGGCGCCGGTCCTGGTGCTGGCGGCCCTGATCCTCGCGGGGGCGGCGGGACCGGCATCCGCCGGGGAGGGCCTCTCCTGGCGGTCCTTTGCCGAGATCGGGGGAGGGGTTACGGCCGCGGGCGGAGAGGTCCGGCCCCTGGCTGCCCTGGAGACGGGTATCTACCTGGGAGGAGTGGAGCTCGGAAGCTACCTGCACCTGGTGCCCCTCGAGTTCGGCAGTCCGGACCTGATCCGGCAGGGGGCGCTCGTCTACGGCGGCAGTCTGGGCTTCCGTCTGGGCTCGGAGACCGCGGGTGTCGTTCCCTTCGCCCGGCTGGGCCTGGGGGGCATCGTCAAGGACGAGGCGGACGCGGACGGATCCTTCGACGGGCAAGGCGTCGAGCGGGGCTTCTGCGGCCTCCTTACCCTGGGGGCGGAACTTCCCCTGGGCGGCCGCTGGTCCGCCCGGTTCTGGGGGACCGGGCGCCTAGCCCCGGGGTACGAGGACTTCGAGGGCCGGGATCTTTCCGGGTTCGATCTCGGCGTCTCGATCCGGGCGGCCTGGTGGACGACCCTGAGATAGGCCGACACCGTACACCAGGCCCCTTGCCTTCCCGAGATCTACGCACCACTATGGGCGGGCAGGAGGCGGCATGTACGATTTCGATACGGTCCCGGACCGCGTCCCTACGGGCTGCGTGAAATGGAGCGTCCGGAGGGAACTTTGCGGCGAGGAGGACGCCATCCCCCTCTGGGTCGCGGACATGGACTTCCCCGTGGCCCCGGAGATCCGGGAGGCGATACGGACCCGGGCGGAGCACCCGATCTACGGCTACCCGGTGCGGCAGGAGGGGTTCTACGAATCCCTGATGGGGTGGGCCAAGCGGCGCTACGGCTGGGAGATCCGGAGGGAATGGATCTGCTACTCCCCCGGCGTGGTCCCCGCGGTCAACCTGGCCGTCCTGGCCTACACCCGGCCCGGGGACAAGGTTGTGATCCAGAGCCCCGTCTACTACCCCTTCGGGGCGGCGGTGCTCAACAACGGCCGCCAGCTCCTGGACAATCCCCTGCGGCTCGAGGGGGATCGGTACCTCATGGACCTGGATGACCTGGAGCGGAAGGTCGATTCTCGGACCAAGCTTCTCATCCTGTGCAGCCCCCATAACCCCGTGGGCCGGGTCTGGACCCGGGAGGAGCTTGCGGCCCTGGCGGATCTCTGCGTCCGGAAGAACCTGATCGTCGTCTCCGACGAGATCCACGGGGACATCGTGATGCCCGGCAACCGGCATACCTGCTTCGCCTCGATCTCCGAGGACGCCGCGGCCCGGTCCCTCACGTGCCTGGCGGTCAGCAAGACCTTCAATCTGGCGGGGCTGTGCACCGCCAACGTCGTGATCCCGGACCGCCGCCTCCGGGACGGCTTTTCCACGGCGGCCGGCAATCTCGGCCTGGGCACCTCGAACGTCTTCGGGATCGCGGCCCAGGAGGCCGCCTATTCCAAGGGCGAGCCCTGGCTGGAGGAGCTGATCCGGTACGTGGACGGCAATTATCGGCGCCTCAAGGCCGTCCTGGAGAGGGGAGTCCCGGGGATCCGGGTCCTTCCCCTGGAGGGAACCTATCTGGCCTGGGTGGACTGCCGAGGCCTGGGCATGACCGATCCGGAGCTCAAGGACTTCTTCCTTCACAAAGCCAAGGTCTGGCTGGACGACGGCCCCATGTTCGGAACCGGGGGAGCCGGCTTCCAGCGGTTCAACCTGGCCTGTCCCCGGGCCACCCTCGACGCTGCGCTGGATCGGATCCTGTCCGCACACAAAGAGCTCCAGCCAGCCGGCTGAAATCCTCTCGTCCGCTTTACGGGCCGCTCCTCGGAGCGGCCCGCCGGTTTATTGGAGCCCCTCCGTCTTCGACAAGGACGATTGACATAAACTAACAGATGTAATATAACCTATGTTAGTTTAAGTTCAGGAGCCCCAAGTGCCAAGACCCCTATCCTTCTCGAGGGAACAGATCGGAACCGCCGCCATGGACCTGGTCCGCCGGGAGGGTTGGGACGCCCTGACCGCCCGGGGCCTGGCCTCGGCCCTGGGGACCTCCGTGGCCCCGATCTACGGGGCCTTCGAGGGCATGGAGGATCTCCAGACCTGGGTCCTCTGCGAGGCGTCCCGGCTGCTCTCCGAGGCGCGGACCCGGCCGCGCACGGACAGCGGCTTTCTGAACAGCGGGATCGGGATGGTCCTCTTCGCCCGGGACGAACCGAAGCTCTTTCTGGCCCTCTACCGGTCGGGCATGGAAGGGGAGCTGGAACGGCACCGGCGGGAAGTCCGGAGCCGGATGAAGGAGGACGCCTTCCTGGCCTCCTTGGAGGAAGGGGAGCTGGACCGGATCTTCGACCAGCTGTGGACCTACACCCTAGGCATGATCCTGGACATGCTCTTCGGCCCCGCGGAGGACAGGAGCGAGGAGGCTGTGGCATCCCGCCTACGGTCCGCGGGATCACTGTTGATGTACGGGGTCCTGTCCGGCCTGGACGAGGACGGTAGCTCCGAGGCCCGGGAACGGTGGACCGACCTGTTCGCCCGCCGCGGATGGACGATCCCCCCCCGGGCTGGGAATTTCCGGAACGATCCGGCCCAAGGCCGGTGACCGATACGGCTGATCAAAGGAGAATAGACATGGAACGCAAGCAACCGAAAAATCCCGCCGCCTACCGCGCCCTCCTGGGCCTGTCCGGCCTCTTCACCCTGGGGGCGATCCTGACCCTGGTCCCGAATCCGGACGCAAGCTGGGAGAACGTACTGGGCTACAAGTCCCTGTGCACCTTCGCGCCCGTTGCCACCGCGGCCTGCGCCTTCCTGGCCGGTACGACCTGCGTGATCCGGGCGC
>JBGSPT010000394.1:0-2183 GCA_041738475.1 Treponematales bacterium | reverse complement strand
CTGGGGACCAACGCGGCCCTTGGTGTGCTGGATGTCCTTGCCCGGAAACCGCTCTACGGAACGATGCTCGCGGTCCTGGTCGCCTCCTCCTTCATCGCCGTGGTGCCGAGGAACCTCCACACCACCGTCTCCTCCCCGAGCTTCAGCGCCTACCTGGGCATCGGGGCCTGCGACATCCGGGCGGACGTCCAGTCGGTCGGGGACATCCCCGGACGGGCCTCGGAGATCGCCTCAGCCCTGGCCGCGGATCCCGAAGTCCGGAAGACCGTCGTCCTCACGGCACGGGCCTTCACGGTCCGCGGGAAGGACGGCTCCGAGTCGAGCCTAAAGGTAGAGCTCGGGGACCACTCGGTCTTCCCCGTGGCCTACGCCGAGGGCCGGGCTCCGGAGGCCCGGGACGAGATCGCCCTCTCGGTCCTGAGCTCCCGGGATCTCGGGATACGGGTGGGGGACCGGCTCGCGGCGGCCGTGGGCGGACAGTGGCGGGACCTGAGTGTGACGGGCCTCTACTCGGACGTGACGAACGGCGGGAAGACCGCCAAGGCCGCCTTTCCGGGCGGGGAAGCCCCGGTCCTTTGGGGCGTGGTCCAGGCGGAGCTCCGGGACCCGACCCGGTCCCGGGAGCTCGCCTCGGCCTACGCCGCGGCCTTCCCCTACGCCAAGATCTCCAGCCTCCAGGAGTACGTGGCCCAGACCTTCGGACCCACGATCCGGGCGATCGGATCCGCCTCCAGCATATCCCTAGCGGTGGCCCTGGTCCTTGCGGCCCTGATCACCTTGCTCTTCGTCCGGATGCTCGTGGCCCGGGACCGAGTCCAGATCGCGGCCCTGCGGGCCCTGGGCTTCCGGAACTCGGACCTGACCCGGCAGTACCTGGCGCGTTCCGCCCTCGTGGCCGGGGCCGGGGTCCTTCTCGGCTCCCTCCTTGCCAACACCCTCGGCGAGTCCCTCGTCGGGGTCCTCATTTCCCTGTTCGGCGCCGCCTCCTTCGAGTTCGCCGCCGACCCCCTTTCGGCCTACCTCCTGATCCCCCTCGCCGTCGCCCTCTCGGCCTTCGCGGCCACGGCGGCCGGGGCTGCGGGAGCAGGCCGGATCGGGATAGCCCAGACCATCCGGGAGTAAGCATGAACACCATCCTGAGCGGCGAACGCATCGTGAAGTCCTTCGGCGACGGGACCGAGCGCCGGAACGTCCTGGACGGAGTCTCCGTTGAGATCCGGAAAGGCGAGTTCGTCTCGATCATGGGGCCCTCGGGCTCCGGGAAGTCCACCCTCCTCTATGCCCTGAGCGGCATGGACCGGGTCGACGGCGGGCGGATCTTTTTCGAGGGGCGGGACCTCTCGGGGCTCCGGGACGACGACCTCGCGGACCTGCGCCGCCGGCGCATGGGCTTCGTCTTCCAGCAGCCCACCCTGCTGGGGAACCTCGACCTCCTGGACAACATCATCCTGCCCGCGGTCCGGGACGACCGGCGGGGCCTGGGCCGTCACGTCGAGAAGGCCCGGGATCTCATGCGGCGCACCGGGATCGAGGGGCTGGAGCGCCGCTCAGTCTCCCAGGTCTCGGGGGGCCAGCTCCAGCGGGCGGGGATCTGCCGGGCCCTCCTGCGGGATCCCGCGGTCCTCTTCGGCGACGAGCCGACGGGGGCCCTCAACTCCGCCTCGGCCCGGGAGATCCTGGACATCCTCTCGGAAATCAACGCGGGAGGGACCGCGGTCCTCCTGGTGACCCACGACGCGGCGGTGGCGGCCCGGGCGGGACGGGTCCTCTTCCTCCTGGACGGCCGGATCGACCGGGAGCTGGACCTCGGGCCCCCGGACGGGCAGTCCCTGGAGGAGCGGGCCGGGCGCGTGTCCCAGGCGATGCGGGAGCTCGGTATTTGACGGGATCGGAAGGGAGGGGAGGAACCTGAAATGTGGAAATTCGTCGCGCTCGCGTACCTGGCCTTCTGGACGATCATCCTGGGCCTCGGGGGGCTGGCCTCCGCGGTCCTGGGCGCCCCGGAGCCGGTGATGAGGGGGATCGCCGTGCTCGGTTCCTGGTCCCCCACCCTGGTACTCCTGGTGATGCGGCGCAGGCTCCTGCCCGGCGGCTCGGTCCGGGGATTCTACGCCAAGGCCTTCGCGGGAAGGATCCGGCCCGGTGTGGTCCTGGGAGTGCCGGTCCTGACCTTCGGCCTGTTC
>JBGSPT010000359.1:0-2726 GCA_041738475.1 Treponematales bacterium | reverse complement strand
GGCCGCGGCGGGCACGGTCCCCGCGGACGACGCGGATGCCGCCAAGGCGGACTGGGACCGCGCCGTATCGGACGTGCTCCGGACCGAGGTGGATCTGATCCTTTCGGAACTCGATATCCGGGCCCTCCGGGGAGAGGATCTGGCGGCCGCCTTGGCCGAGGCCAGATAGGGCGGATTTGAAGCCCGGACGGAGGAGGGAAGGACGGCGGAGGCCGGGAAGCCCGGCTCGCCGCCGCTTTTTCGCGTATCAGCCCGCGGTGATGTACTGCTGGAGCTGGTCGATCACCAGTTCCTGCTCCGCGATCTTTTCCTTCACCAGGTCTCCGATGGAGACGATGCCGAGGACGTTTTTCTCCCCGTCCAGGACCGGCATGTGACGGAACCGGGCATGGGTCATGCGGGCCAGGCACTCGTCCACGGATTGGTCCGGGGTCGCGAAGTGCACCTTCTCGCTCATGATCTCCCGGACGAGGGTATCCTTGGAGAGTTTTCCTTTCAGGACGACCTTCCGGGCGTAGTCGCGCTCCGAGAGGATGCCGACCAGTCGCCTGCCCTCCATGACCAGGACCGCGCCGATGTTGTGCTTGGCCATGGCTTCCAGGGCCGAATAGACCGTATCGCCGGGTGCCGCGGTCACGGGGGGGTTCTTCTTGTTCCGGAGTACGTGCTTGATCAAGGTCATGGCAGGCTCCTTTTTACAGAGTGTCCGCGGAGCCGCGGGCCCGGAACGGGATGCGGGCGGGCCGCCGGTCTCCAACGTGAAAGGAACCGTCCGGGACGCCCGGGGCGGCCCCTTGTCCGGAGGATCGGGAGGGCGGTAACCGAGGCTGTAGAATGCCCGATCCACTTTAAACTCTAGGTGGGCTTTTAATTCCTGTCAAATAATTTAATATAAATATTTAATTAACGGATAATGATTTATCGATATCGTGGCTGCGGGGCTGCCGCCGCCCCTACACAGCCCGGCCCCGGCCGGTGTATCCTCCTCGGCATGGCAACCGTCGATGACAAGAAGATCATCTATTCCATGTACCGCGTGTCCAAGCGGCACGGAACCAAGCAGGTACTCAAGGACATCAGCCTGTCCTACTTCTACGGCGCCAAAATCGGCGTCATAGGGCTCAACGGCTCGGGGAAGTCGAGCCTCCTCCGTATCCTTGCGGGGGCCGACACGGAATTCGCCGGGGAAACCTCCGTGTCCCCGGGCTACACCATCGGCTTTCTGGAGCAGGAGCCGAAGCTCCAGGCGGGAAAGACCGTGAAGGAGATCGTCAGCGAGGGGGTTCAGGAGATCGTGGACCTCCTGGCGGAATTCGACCAGGTGAACGAAGCCTTCGGGGATCCGGACGCGGACTTCGACAAGCTGGCTACCCGGCAGGCCGACCTCCAGGAAAAGCTGGACGCCGCGGACGCCTGGGACCTGGACTCCCGCCTGGAGTTCGCCATGGAAGCCCTGCGCTGCCCGCCGGGGGACCAGGTGGTGGACGTCCTGTCCGGGGGGGAGCGCCGAAGGGTGGCCCTCTGCCGGCTCCTCCTCCGCAAGCCCGACATCCTCCTCCTGGACGAGCCGACCAACCACCTGGACGCGGAGACCGTGGCCTGGCTGGAACGCCACCTCCGGGAGTACGCGGGCACCGTCATCGCCGTGACCCACGACCGGTATTTCCTGGACAACGTGGCCGGGTGGATCCTGGAGCTGGACCGGGGTGAGGGCATCCCCTGGAAGGGCAACTACTCGAGCTGGCTGGACCAGAAGAGGGCGCGCCTGGAGCAGGAGGAGAAGGGCGAGAGCGAGCGAGCCCGGACCCTGGCCCGGGAGCTCGAGTGGATCGGGATGAGTCCGAAGGGCCGGCACGCCAAGAGCAAGGCCCGCATCTCCCAGTACGAGAAGCTCCTGGCCGAGGACGGCAGGGAGAAGGTCAAGGAAACCAGGATCTTCCTGCCCGCGGGACCCCGGCTGGGATCCGTGGTGATCGAGGCGAAGGGCCTTTCCAAGGCCTACGGGGACAAGGTCCTGTTCGACGGCCTCGAGTTCGAGATTCCCCCCGGCGCCGTGGTGGGCATCGTGGGCCCCAACGGGGCCGGAAAGACCACCCTGCTCCGGCTGATAACCGGGGAGGAGAAGCCCGACGGCGGAAAGCTCCGCCTGGGGGAGACCGTTAAGCTCGCCTACGCGGACCAGATGCGGGGAAACCTCGACCCGGACAAGTCCGTGTGGGAACAGCTCTCCGGGGGCCTGGACATCGTCAAGCTGGGGGGAACCCGGGAGATCAATTCCCGGGCCTTCTGCTCCTGGTTCAACTTCTCCGGGGCGGACCAGCAGAGGAAGGTCGGGGTCCTATCCGGGGGAGAGAGGAACCGCCTCAACCTGGCCCTGATGGTCCAGAGCGCCGCCAACGTGCTCCTGCTGGACGAGCCGACGAACGACCTGGACGTGAACACCCTGCGCGCACTGGAGGAGGCCCTGGACTCCTTCGCGGGCTGCGCCCTGGTGGTCAGCCACGACCGCTGGTTCCTGGACCGGGTGGCCACCCACATCCTTGCCTTCGAGGACGGGGAGGTGGTCTGGTACGACGGCAACTGGACCGAGTATGCGGAGTACCGCCGGGAAAAGCTCGGCGCCTCCGCCGACCGGCCGCATAGGTATGTATACCGAAAGTTGGAGAGATGATCGGCCGGTCGGCGGTTTGTGGGCGGACGGTTCGCGCCCCGCGCGAACCGAACCG
>JBGSPT010000340.1:0-15784 GCA_041738475.1 Treponematales bacterium | reverse complement strand
CGACCTGGCCGACGCGATCGCGGGCGCCGAGCTCGTGTTCGTGGCCCTGCCCCTGACCGCCGAGACCGAGGGGCTCCTTTCCCGGGATATCCTGGCCGGCATGAAGGGCAAGTTCCTGGTCAACGTGGGACGGGGCGGGATCGTGGACGAGGAAGGACTCTACCGGGCCCTGGCGGAGGGGATCCTGGCCGGAGCGGCCATCGACACCTGGTACACCTATCCGGCCAAGGGCGAAACCGTCGGAGATCCCTCCCGCTTCCCCATCCACCAGCTTCCCAACGTGGTGCTCTCCCCTCACGTGGCCGGTTCCACCTGGGAGGCGGTGGCGAACAACGCCGTACAGACCGTGGACAACGTGGCCGAGTGGCTTAGGACGGGTACCTGCGGGTCCAAGGTGGATCTGCGGGCGAGTTACTGAGCGGTAAACAGTGGACGGTGGACAGTGGACAGATGTGGTGACCGCAACCGGCCGCCTCAGCCGCTGGCTCGGCTATCTTTCCGAACGGATGTCTACCGTTCACTGTCCACTGTCCACTGTCCACCTCCTACCACACCTCCGCCTTCGCCTCGATCAAGAGGTCCGGATAGGCCCGGTAGGCGTTCATGGCGTCGTACAGGAGGCCGAAGGGGACGGAATCCCGGTCGAAGGCCAGGAAGGGCAGGGCGTCGAAGACCCGTTCCCAGCCCCGGGAGGGCTGGGCGTCCAGCACGAAGATGGTCTCCAGGTCCTGGGCCTCCTTGAGGGCCGCCAAGGCCAGGGAGGGCTTCCGGGTGGCGAAGAAGACCCGGGTCTGGAAGGATCTCTGGGGGTCCAGGGAGTAGATCCGGGACAGCTCGTACCAATGGTCCGGCTCGATGAAGGCGTCGGCGATCTTTCTCTGGACGCTCTCCCCGGGGATCCTCTTGTCCGAGTAGAGCACGATCTGGTAGAGCCCGAAGGGGTTTTCCTTGCGAAGGTCCCGGGCGGCCCGGGAAAGCCGGACGATCCCCTCCTCGTCGTCCCCGGACAGCAGCAGGGTCATGGAGTTCCCCAGGGTTTCCGGGTTCATCACGAGCCCGTCCAGGCTCCCGGGTTTCCGGAGATCCGCGAAGGACCGGAAGCCGCGGATCGTCTCCTCGAAGGAGGGCGCCACCGGGGGGGCCAGGGCCACGTCGAAGCTTTCCTCGAAGGCCGCCGCCGCGTCGGCGATTCCGTCCTCGTCGATCCACTCCGTCTCCATCACGTAGTACGGAGGCCGGCGAAGGTACTCCTTGATCCCCAGATCCTCAGCCCGGTCCCGGAGCCGGGTACCCGGAAGAATAGCCAGGGGGGACACCAGGGAGTCCTGGCCCAGGCCCGCCATGCCCAGGAAGTCGAAGGAGTCGATGACCGCGTCGTAATCGTCGAAGGGAAGCCCCAGGAGCAGGGAGGGCCGGACCCGGACGCCCAGGGCTGTGAGGATTCCGCAGCCCCGTTCGAATCCTTCCCGGTTCCAGGAGGATCCCAGGGCGGCCAGGGCCGCGGGATTCGTGGACAGGGGGCCGGTCCGGACGGTTTCCACCGCCGCGTCCGCCATGAGGCCCGCCAGGTCCTCCGTGAGTATCCCCGGATCCAGGTCCAGTTCCATGGGGACGCCCGCGTCGTTGGCCCCCGCCGCCTCCCGGAAGAACTTCGGCAGATCCGGCCGGAGGGACAGGGCCTTGTCCTGGAACCGGATCTCCTGGGCGCCCTGCTTGGAGGCGAGGCGTACGATCCGGGCGGCCTGGTCGTCGGGACGGAACCGCAGGATTCCCTCCGACTCCGGACCGTCCAGGCAGGGAGCGGGGCAGCCCCGGACCGTCTCGATGAACACGGGGCGGTCGGATTCCACCGTGAGAATGCCCGCCAGGTAGGGGTCCGGCCAGTCCAGGATATCCCGGGACGGCTCCGCGAGGTAATGGGGGCGTACGGAACCCGCGGCGAGATCCGCCAGGAAGGAGCAGAACGCCTCTTCGGATTCGCCTTCCAGGATCGAGTCGAAGGTGGAGGCGCGGAATATCGGCATGTCCCGGCGGGCTTCCGTCCCGTGGGCCGCCAGGATCGTCCTGGGGGAGCGGACCCGAAGCCGCTTGGCTATCCAGGCGCTCCGGTCCAGGTTGTGGGGCTCCAGTTCGAAGAGCACAGCACCGGCCCCGGAGGCGACGGCGGCGGACACGATCGCTGCGTCGCCGCCGTATTCGGCCACGTTTCGATCCAGGAAGGACCAGTCTTCCCGGGAAAGGAGGTCCCGGGATTCCGCCAGGCCCGCCGAGCGGGCCGCCGCAAGGGGAACCGCCTCCCGGAGGGCTTGGCGGGAGGGATCGGGAGCGGGCAGTCGGATGAACAGGATTCTCACGGGATGGAACCTCGGAATACGGCGGGGCCGGGATCGGGATCCCGGAAGTATATCAGAAAGAGGCCCGCCTGTCTTTCCGCCGAGGCGACGGAGCGCCTATCCTATCGCCCCGGGTCCGGACCGCGGGGGTTCCGGGACAGGGACCGCCAGCCCGCCGAATCGGGAAACCCCGCCAGGAGCCCGCCCCAGGAGCCCCTCAGACCCGGAAGTTTCAGGCTCCCGCGGACCAGGTCGAGGTACCGGGTCCGGGGTATGTTCCGGCCCCCCATGGAAGCCACGTGCTCGGTCCGGACCTGGCTGTCGATCACGGGGAAACCCTCGTCCGCAAGGCGCCAGGCCAGGGAGATCAAGGCCGCCTTGGACGCGTTGGCCGCCCGGGAGAACATGGATTCCCCGCAGAAGAGGCGGCCCAGGCTGACGCCGTAGAGCCCACCGGCCAGGTCGCCGTCCTTCCAGGCCTCGACGGAGTGGGCGAACCCCAGTTCGTGGAGGCGGACATAGGCCTCGATCATGTCCCGGGTGATCCAGGTTCCGTCCTGGCCCGGGCGGGGCGCCGAGGAGCAGGCTTCTATCACACCGCGGAAATCCGCATCCACCGTCAGCCTGTACATGCCTTTGCGGAGCACCTTCCTCATGGACTCGGAAACCCGTATTTCGTCGGGGAAGAGGACGAACCGGGGATTCGGGCTCCACCAAAGGATCGGGTCCCCCTCGGAAAACCAGGGGAATATGCCCTGGGAATAGGCGGACAACAGGACCCCCGGGGACAGGTTGGCGCCGATGCAGAGGATGCCCCGCCGATCCGTCCCCCGGGGATCCGGAAACTCGATCCGCTCGTCCTCGGAGAGGAAGGGGAAGCCCGGGGTTTCCGGGGGTCCGGAGCTCATGCCCCTCGGGCCGCGTCCGGAACGGTGCGCCTTCCGGACCGATTCGGGAGGGGACGGAACCCCAGGAAGGAGCGGAACGGGTCGTAGAGCCGGGAGAAGCCCAGGTAGAGCAGGGGAGCCAGGACCAGGGCCGCGAACCCGTCCACGGCGTAATGGGCGAAGATGTAGACCGTGGCGAGGAGCACGAGGGCCAGCATGGGCAGGTAGAACGCCAGGAATCGCTTGTCCCAGCGCCAGGCGAAGAGGACGCAGAGGGTCGAGAAAAGGACGTGGGAGGAGGGGAAGGCGGCGCCGGACAGGGTGACGGTCTCGAAGCCCCGCTGAAAAAAGGGCACGAAGAGGAAGCCCGCGAAATTGCCGTACCAGTGGTTCCGGAGCTCCGGGACCCAGTACTTGGGGCCCTGGACCCGGAAGAACACGTACCAGACCGCCACGGTCAGCTGGATCATGAAGTAGATGAAGACCGCTCGCTCCGTCTCCTCCCGGTCGCCCTTGATCCAGGGGATCCAGAGCACCGTGGCGATCATCACATAATAGATGAAATAGGAGCCGAACATGAGCTCGTTGAAGCGCGGGAAGGACTCGAAGGACTTATAGAACTCCAGATAGGGTTCGAAGCCGAAGATCGCCTCGTCCAGGGCCCGGAAGAAGGCGTCGTGGGACCGCCCCCCGAAGACCCGGGCGGAAAGCAGGATGCTCTCCAGGAAGAAGGGGGTGATCAGGAGCAGGGGGTAGAGGGTGCGGAGGAAGCACAGGACCCGCCCCCCGTACCTGCGCTCCGCCGCGGCCAGGCCCAGGATGAGGATCAGGGCCGCCGAGAAACCCGCGGCCACGGCGTATCCCCGGGGCAGAACCCAGGCACCCGCCCGGACCGTTCCCGTGTCCGGTACCAGGATCGAGGCGGCGATGAAGAAGATGATCGTGGCCAGGCCGGGGGCGTCCATCGGCCGGAGCAGGGGATCCTCCCGGAGCGTATCCCGTTCGTACCCTATCATATCGGATTCCCGGACCGTTTCCCGCGGAAACTCAGAGGGTCCGCAGGACGACTTCCCCGTCCGCCGCGTCCGCGAGCACCTTCCCGCCCTTTTCCAGGCGGCCGAAGAGCACCTCGTCCACGAACCAGGTCTTCACCTTGTCCTCGACAAGGCGCCCCACGTTCCGGGCCCCGAATTCCTTGGAGTATCCCTTTTCGGCCAGGAGCTTGACGCAGGCGTCGGTCATCTCGAGCTCGACCTTCTTCTCCGCCAGCTGGACCCGGAAATCGTCCACCGCCTTGACCACGATCCTCTCGATGATCTCCATGGGCAGGTGCCCGAAGCGGACCACAGCGTCCAGGCGGTTGCGGAACTCCGGAGTGAAGGCTTTCTGCACCGCGTCGTCCAGGGCGGAATCCGTGACCGCCCTCTCCCCGAACCCGATCATGGCCTTGCCGATCTCCCGGGCCCCGGCGTTGCTGGTCATGATGAGGACCACGTTGCGGAAATCCGCCTTGCGCCCCTGGTTGTCCGTGAGGGTGGCGTAGTCCATGATCGAAAGCAGGATGTTGTACACGTCCGGGTGGGCCTTCTCGATCTCGTCCAGGAGGACCACC
Source organism: Treponematales bacterium (assembly GCA_041738475.1). Classification (GTDB taxonomy): domain Bacteria; phylum Spirochaetota; class Spirochaetia; order Treponematales; family UBA12059; genus JAAYUR01. The sequence goes on along the minus strand of JBGSPT010000340.1, from coordinate 10,952 downwards.
GCGTGGGGGGTCTTCCGGATGGCGTCCGTGAGCAGGCCGCCTTCCTCATAGCCGACGTAGCCGGGGGGGGACCCGATTAGCCGGGAGACCGTGTGCTTCTCCTGATACTCGCTCATGTCGAAGCGGTGCAGGGCCACCCCGAGGCGCTCCGCCAGGCGGCGTGCCAGCTCGGTCTTGCCGACCCCCGTGGGTCCCACGAAGAGGAAGTTTGCCACCGGTTTGTCCGGGTGGCGGAAGCCCGCCCTGCTGCGCTTGACCGCCTTGGCCACGGCTTCCACCGCGGAGTCCTGGCCGAAGACCACCTTCTTGAGGTCGTCCTCCAGGCCCGCGAGCTTCTCCTTTTCCGAGCCCGAGACGGTCTTTTCGGGGATCCGGGCGATCTTGGCCACCACGGTCTCGATTTCCCGGGCGCCGATGTCCAGTACCTCCTCCTCGGGCTGGTCTCCGCCGGACTTCTTGAAGGAGTTGATCCGTGCCCAGGCTCCGGCCTCGTCCATGACGTCGATGGCCTTGTCCGGCAGGCGGCGTTCGGTGACGTATTGCGCGGACAGCCGGACCGCCAGGTCCAGGGCCTCCTCGGAGTACCGGACCTTGTGGTACTCCTCGTACTTGGGCCTGAGGCCCTTGAGGATCTCGGAGGTCTCCGCCAGGGAGGGCTCCAGGATGTCGATCTTCTGGAAGCGCCGGGAGAGGGCGCGGTCCTTCTCGAAGAACTTGTTATATTCCTCGTAGGTGGTGCTTCCGATGCACCGGAGCCGGCCGCTCGTGAGGGCGGGCTTGAGGAGATTCGAGGCGTCCATGGAGCCCCCGGATACGGAGCCCGCGCCCACGATGGTGTGAATCTCGTCGATGAACAGGATCACCCGGTCCTTCTTGAGGAGTTCGTCCACCACGCGCTTGACCCGCTCCTCGAAGTCCCCCCGAAACTTGGTGCCCGCCAGAAGGGCTCCCATGTCCAGGGAATATATGGTGTATTCCCGGAGCCGCGGGGGGACCTTCCCCTCCACGATCCTCTGGGCAAGGCCCTCTGTGACCGCGGTCTTTCCGACTCCCGCGTCGCCCACGTGGATGGGGTTGTTCTTCAGGCGCCTGCACAGGACCTGGACGGTCCGCTCGATCTCCGCCTCCCGGCCGATCACGGGCTCCAATCGGCCTTCCCGGGCCAGTTTTGTCAGGTCCGAGGTGAAACGCTCCAGGGCTCCGGGCCGGGCGGTTCCCCTGCGGGACGGGGCCGGCTCCGCATCCTCGTCCTCATCTTCCGCCTCCGGGGACGCGGAAGCCTCGCCGTCCGCCCCCTCCTCCTCCTTGGACTCCGGGTCCGCGGTGTATTCCCCCAGAGTCTCCTCGTCCAGACCGTGGGATATGATGTCCAGGAGCTGGAGCCTCTTGACCCCGGCCTTGCGGAGGTAGTAGGCGGAGTAGTTCCGCTCCTCGTCGTACAGGGATACAAGGACGTCCGCCACCCGGACCTCGTCCTTGCCCGCGGACTGGGACTGGAGGACAGCGCGTTCGATCACGCTCTGGAATCCCGCTGTCTGGATGGGCTCCTGGTTCTTGACCACCGGGATCTTCTGTTCGAAGTAGGACTCCATACCCTGCTTGATGTGCTCCACGTCCGCCTCGCAGGATTCGAGTATGGTCCGGATCTGCTCGAACGAGAGTGCCGCATAGAGTATGTGCTCCGGAGTCAGGTACTCATGGCTCCGGAGCTTCGCTTCGTTATAGGCCGCGTTGAAAATGGCCTGTACTTCCTGGTTGACTTTCATGTTCCCTTACGCCTTCTCCATCGTGCACTTGAGGGGGTATCCATTGTCCCGGGCCAGCCGGTGTACCTGATCCACCTTGGTCGCTGCGATGTCGAAGGGATAGACTCCCACGATGCCGCGGCCCTTCTTATGTACATCCAGCATGATCCTCGTGGCTTCCGCCAGGCCTTTATGGAAGACCGTCATGATCACCGCCACGACGAACTCCATGGTCGTGTAGTCGTCGTTGAGCAGGATAACGCGGAATTCCTCGGGCTCCTGGGTTTCCTCGTCCTCCCGAACAAGAACCTCGCCCTCTGTCGACTCTTCCATATATTCTTCGGAATACAAACATACCCAGCGGGGGGGAAAAAAACAAGCCGCGGAGCCCCGGGACCCGACTCGGCCGGGGGGCCCTTCGCCGCCGCCTTGAAGAGGCCCTTCCGTTCCTGTAGGATCCCCGGGAAGGGAGAAACCATGACGGATTCGGTAAAGGATACCGCGAAGGGCTACCTCTTCGCCCTGGCCGCAACGGCCTTCTGGTCCGGCAACCACTTCATCGCCCGGGCCCTCCGGGAGTCGATCCCCCCGGTGAGCCTGGCCTTCCTCCGGTGGGCGGCCGCGACGGCTGTCTTCCTGCCCTTCGCCCTGCCCGGAGCCGTCCGGGAGCGGCGGGCCCTCCTGCGCGGCCTGCCCTACCTCTCCCTCACGGCCCTGCTGGGGGTAAGCCTCTTCAATACCCTGATCTACTACGCCGGCAGGACCACCTCGGCCCTCAACCTGTCCCTGATCTCCCTGGTCTTCCCGGTCATCATCCTCCTGCTCTCCCGGATCTTCCTGGGGGAACCGATGCCCCTCCGGCGACTGGCGGGGGTTGCCGTGGTCCTTGCGGGGGTGGCCGTCCTGGTCACCAAGGGCCGCCTGGACGCCCTCCGATCCATCGAGTTCGCCCCCGGCGACCTCCTCATGCTCCTGGCCGCCCTGGTCTTTTCCGTCTATACCCTGTTGCTCAAGCGCAAACCCGAAGGCATGAGCCTGTCCACCCTGCAGTTCGCCACCTTCGCCCTGGGAACCCTGATGCTGGCTCCCGCCTTCGCCTGGGAGCGCGCCTCGGCCCCGCCCGTCGCATGGACCCCGGCGCTCCTGGGGGCCGTCCTCTACGTGGGCGTCTTCGCCTCCCTGGCGGCCTTCGTGTCCTGGAACCAGGCGATCGAGAGGATCGGAACCGCGAAGGCCGGCCTGGTCTACTACACCCTGCCGATCTGGAGCGGCCTTTTGGCCTGGGCCTTCCTGGGAGAGGCCCCGACCGCGGCCCAGGCCTTCAGCATGGCCCTGGTGGTGGGGGGGATCGCGGCGGCGAAGTAATTGGACAGTGGACAGTGGACTGTGGTCGGAAGTGAGACAAGGATTGCGGGGGCCATATTCGCATAAGCGCGCAAGGTCGCCGCGTTCGGCAATCAAATCCGTCCACTGTCCACTGTCCACCGACTTGACCAATCACCCGTCCGTCGCCATAGTTACCCCACAGGCTTTGATGGAGACGAGTAGGCGGACCGCCGCGTCCCGAGAGAGGGCGCCCCGCGGCTGAGAGGGCCCCGTCGCGGACCCGCCGAAGACCACTCCGGAGCCGCTTCCGTGAACCCCCGGGCGGATCTCGGGCTTGCGCCAAGCGAACCTGCGATGCACCGGGTCGGTAATGGGAGCCGGGGACGCCCGTCACAGCGTTTCGAGCGCGGGACCGGACCTGCCGGTCCCGAAGTAAGGTGGTACCGCGGATTCGCGAGACCGCGTCCGGCGTCGCCGGGGGCGGGGGCCTTCTTCGAGGGCTTTTCGGGGATTCGTCCTTACGCCAGAACGCCGGGAAGGAATCCCGGAGGCGCCGGGACGCGCCCGGAAAACCTTCCCGCCCGAGGAGTACCGTATGTCCCATCCCGTCGAAACCGTCCGCCACTCCCTGTCCCACGTCATGGCGGAAGCCGTCGTCAAGCTGCATCCCGGAACCAAAGTCGGGATCGGACCCGCCATCGAGGACGGGTTCTACTACGACTTCCAGTTCCCCCAGCCCCTCCAGCCGGACGACCTGCCGGCCATCGAGAAGGAGATGCGCCGGATCATCGCCGGCGGAGCCTCCTTCGTCCGGAAGGAAGTGAGCAAGGAGGAGGCGAAAAGCCTCTTCGCCGAGGAGCCCTTCAAGCTGGAGCTGATCGAAGGTCTTGAAGACGGCACCATCTCGGTGTACGAGCAGGGAACCTTCCGGGACCTCTGCCGGGGCCCCCACGTGGACTCCACCCGGGACCTCCGCCCCGACGCGTTCAAGCTCCGCTCCATAGCCGGGGCCTACTGGCGGGGGGACGAAAAGCGACCCATGCTCACCCGGATCTACGCCTACGCCTTCGGTTCCAAGGCGGACCTGGAAGCCCACCTGAAGATGCTGGAGGAGGCGGAGAGGCGCGACAACCGCCGGCTGGGCAAGGAGCTGGACCTCTTCTCGACCCACGACGAGGCGGGGCCCGGCCTCATCTACTGGCACCCCAAGGGCGGCCGGTTCCGGGTGGCCCTGGAATCCTGGTGGAGGGACGAGCACTACAAGAACGGCTACGAGATCCTCTTCACCCCCCACATCGGCAAGAGCTGGCTCTGGGAGACCTCGGGACACCTGGGCTTCTACAAGGCGGGGATGTACTCGTCCATGAAGATCGACGAGGACGACTACTACCTGAAGCCCATGAACTGCCCCTTCCACATCATGATCTACAAGAACGGGGTCCACTCCTACCGGGACCTGCCCCTGCGCTGGGCGGAGCTCGGCACCGTGTACCGCTACGAGCGCTCGGGCACCCTCCACGGCCTGATGCGGGTCCGGGGCTTCACCCAGGACGACGCCCATATCATCTGCACCCCCGAGCAGATCGAGGCGGAGATCCTCGAAGTCCTGCGCTTCTCCCTGTACATGCACAAGACCCTGGGCTTCAAGGACATCAAGGCCTACCTGGCCACCAAGCCCAAGGAGGGCGCCGTCGGAGACGACGCCCGCTGGGCCCAGGCCCTGGAGTCCCTTCGCAAGGCGGTGGACAAGGAAGGCCTCGCCTACGAGATGGACGAGGGGGGCGGGGCATTCTACGGTCCCAAGATCGACCTCAAGGTCAAGGACGCCATCGGCCGGGAGTGGCAGCTGACCACCATCCAGTTCGACTTCAACGAACCCGAACGCTTCGACATGACCTACGTGGACGCCGACGGTCAGCGCAAGCGGCCCTACATGGTGCACCGGGCCCTCCTGGGATCCATCGAGCGGTTCTTCGGGGTCTACCTGGAGCACACCGCGGGTGCCTTCCCGATCTGGCTGGCCCCGGAGCAGGCGGTTGTGGTGCCCGTGGCGCCCCCCTTCGACGGCTACGCGAAGAAGGTCGCCGGGGAGCTGGCGGCGGCGGGCCTGCGGGGAAAGGCCGACCTTTCGGACGACCGCATGAACGCCAAGATCCGGAACGCCCAGAACGCCAAGATCCCCTACATCCTCGTGGTCGGGCAGAAGGAGGAGGAGGAAGGGGCCGTGGCCGTGCGGCTCCGGGACGGGACCCAGCTGGGAGCCCTCAAGGTCGCTGAGTTCACCGAACGGGCCCTCGGGAAGATCCGGGCCAAGGCCCTGGACCTTTGACCGGAAGCGGCGGAAGGCGGGGACCCTTGTCCGATCGTCAGGACGAAGTTAGCCGGGGCGGAACCGCCCCGGCTAAGGACGTTCCCTCCTTCCGGGCCGTCCTGTCCATGGCCGTACTCGCGGCCCTGGCGCTTACGGGCTGCCTGTCCCTCCTGGCGGTCCGGGTGGCCCTGCTGGGCAACCCCTTCTACACCTTCCTGGGGATGAACCTCCTCCTGGCCTGCGTACCCCTGGGAACGGCGGCGGTGCAGGTGATCCTCCTCCGGACCCTGGCCCCCGGGCCGGTCCGGACCGCTATGGTTTCCGCCTGCGCCCTCGCCTGGCTTCTTTTCTTTCCGAACGCGCCCTACCTGTTCACGGACTTCATCCACATCGCCGAAAAGACCTGGATCCGTTCGGATACGATCCAATGGCTGGGGGCCCGGGGTGTCCTTTGGTACGACATCGTCATGAGCGGGGCCTTCGCCTTCGTGGGACATTTTCTGGGATTGCTGTCCATGTGGGTGGAAGGCCGCGTCCTGGACTCCGCCTGGGGCCGGGGCGTCGAGCGGGCTTTCCTTACCGTCGCGGTGATCCTGGCGGGTTTCGGGGTCTACCTGGGGCGCTTCGTGAGGCTCAACTCCTGGGACGCCGTCCTCACCCCGGCCAGGGCGGTCCGGGGGACCCTGGCGGCCCTGGCGGATCCCAAGGCGATTCTCTTTTCCCTGACCTTCAGTTTCTTCGTGGCCGTCACCTACGGCATGCTGGTGCTGGCCTTCTCCCTCCGGGACCCGCCGAGGAACTGATGCACAGAGGAGCGACAGGATGAACAGGATCGGACAGGATCAACAGGATTGAAATTGGGGCGATTCAGCTTTCCAATGTTCATCCTGTTCATCCATCTTGAATCTTGTTCATCCTGTCCGTATTTTTAACCTATCTCCTTCCACCTTCTACATGCATCGCCGGGCGCCTGCGGGCACCCGGCGGTTCGGTTCGCGCCCATGCGCAAACCGGCAGCCCAGATCTGATTGCAGAAATTCGTCAACCGATCTCTTTCCACCTGCGGCATGCGTGATAGTGGCCGGCGCCCAGGTCCATGAGCTCGGGCTCGGCCTCCTCCCGGCACTCGGGCTTCGCGAAGGGGCATCGGGTGTGGAAGCGGCAGCCCGCCGGGATGTTCGAGGGAGAGGGGATCTCCCCGGAGATCGGCAGTTCCTTGACCGTGTCCACCTGGCCCGTGACGGGTTCCGGCACCGCCTCGATAAGGGCGCGGGTGTAGGGGTGGGCGGGCCGGTCGATGACGTCGTCCGCCTTTCCCATCTCCACGATGCGTCCCAGGTACATGACGGCGATGCGGTCCGTGAAGTACCGCGCCGTGGAGAGGTCGTGGGTGATGTAGAGGTAGGTGAGACCCAGGTCCCGCTGGACGTCCTTCATCATGTGCAGGATCTCCGCCCGGGTGGACAGGTCGATCATGGAAACCGGCTCGTCTGCGACCAGCATGGCGGGATTCAGGATGAGGGTCCTGGCCGTGGCCACCCGTTGGCGCTGGCCCCCCGAGAGCATGTGGGGGAAGCGGCCCATGAAGTCCTCGGGGGGAGTAAGCTTGACCTCCGTAAGGGCGCGGACGATCCGAGTGTCCCGTTCCTCCCGTCCGCCGGAGACCCGGTGGATTTCCAGAGGCTCCTCCAGGACGTCCCGGATCTTGAACCGGGGGTTCATGGAGGCGTAGGGATCCTGGAAGATCATCTGGACCTTGCGGCGGTATTCCTTGGTTTCCGCCGGTCCGATGGAGGTGACGTCCCGGCCGTTGAACAGGATCCGCCCGCCCGTGGGCTCTATCAGCTTCATGACGAGCTTGCCTGTCGTGGTCTTCCCGGATCCGGATTCGCCGATGAGGCCGAAGATCTCCCCCCGTCGGATCTCGAAAGACAGGCCGTCCACGGCCCGGATGACCTTCCGGACCTTGCCGAAGGACTGGAGGAAACCCTGGTGGGGGGTGAAGTGTTTCTTGAGATCGTCCACCCGGAGGATGACGTCCCCGTCGATTCCGTTGCTCATTCGAAGCACCTCCAGCAGGCGGCCATGTGGCCCGGTTCGATCTCCCGGACGGGAGGTTCCTCCACGCGGCATCGGTCGTAGGCCCTGGGGCAGCGCGGGTGGAAACGGCAGCCCGGGGGCGGCGCGATCAGGTCGGGAGGGGTGCCCGGGATGAAGGACAGGCTTTCCACCTTCCGGCGCAGCCGCGGAGTGGCGGCCAGGAGCCGCTCGGTATAGGGATGGGCGGGTCCCTTTTTCCCGTAGATCTGCTCGTTCGACCCGAGCTCGGCGATCTTGCCGGCGTACATCACGCAGATCCGGTCCGAGACCTCCGCCTCCAGGGCCAGGTCGTGGGTGATAAATATGAAGGACAGGTCGAAGGTCTTTTTCAGCTTTTTCAGGAGGTTGATGATCTGGGCCTGCACGATCACGTCCAGGGCCGTGGTGGGCTCGTCCAGGATCACGACCCGGGGCTTGAGGAAGAGGGCCGTCGCGATGACCACCCTCTGCTTCATCCCCCCGGACAGCTCATGGGGGTACCGGGTCGTCACGTCCGGAGGCAGTCCCACGTAGCCGAGGTATTCCCTGATGAGCTCCTGGGCTTCGGCCTTTTCCATGGCCCTGTGTTCCTGGAGGGTTTCCATCATCTGCTTGCCGATCGTGTAGACCGGGGTCAGGCAGTTCATGGCTCCCTGGAAGACCATGGAGATCTTCTCCCAACGGATGTCCTTCCGGATTTCCTTTTCCGGCAGGGGGATGATGTCGCGGCCCTCGACCAGGATCTGTCCGCCCTCGAAACGACCCGGGGGCGTGGGCATCCGCAGGAGTCCCGTGCCCATGGTGGTCTTGCCGCAGCCCGACTCCCCGACGAGCCCCAGGGTCTCCCCGGCCGCCAGGTCGAAGGATACGTCGTCCAGGGCTTTTACCGATCCCTTGGAGGTGTGGTAGTACAGTTTCAGGTTCTTGACCTGCAGTACGGTTTCGCTCATGGCCTACCTCGTCTTGAGTTTCGGATGGAGGATTTTGTCCATCGCGAACCCGAGGAACGCGAAGGTCATGCCCATCACGGCGATCAGGAGTCCCGGCGGGACCACCCACCACCAGAGGCCCGAGAGCACGGCGCCCGAGCCCAGGGCGTCGTGGAGGATCTGTCCCCAGGACACGATGGTGGCGTCCCCCAGGCCCAGGAGGCTCACCGAGGACTCGTATACGATGGCTCCCGGAACCGCCAGGGCCATGGACGCGAAGGAGTAGGGGATCAGCAGCGGGGCCATGTGCCGGAAGATGATCCGGCCGTGGCCGGCGCCCAGGGCCCTGGCCGCCTCGATATAGGTCTCCTCCTTGATCTGCAGGGCCATGGACCGGACCGTCTTCACCGGGCCCACCCAGAAGAAGAGGATCAAGGCCGCGATGATGGTCCAGATGCTGGGCTTGTACACCGCGGAAAACACGATCAGGATCGGAAGGACCGGCAGGGAGATGAAGAAGTCGAAGATCAGCATCATAACGGAATCGACGCGGCCGCCGAAATAGGCGGCGGTGATGCCGTAGAAGACCCCGACCAGGACGGAGACGATGCTGGTCAGAAGGCCGATCATGAGGGCCCACTTCATCCCGGCCACCACGCCGGAGAAGATGTCGCGCTTCATGGAGTCCGTACCCAGGATGCCCGACACCCGGCCGACCACGACGATCTCCATGTGCTCGATTTCGGCACGGGGATCCGTAAAGCCCGCGGTCACCTCGATCTCGTAGCGGCCCGCCAGGGGCTTGGGTCCCCGGACGAAGTCCGGCTCGGCCTTGGAGAAGAGGATCTCCGGCACTCCGTAACTCATGGTGGCGATCTGGGCCGCGTTCTCCGGCCGTTCCGTCCTGCGCAGGAATTCCAGGGCGTTCGATTTGCCTTCGTTCGCGAAGGACAGGCGGAAGGTCTGGCCCTCGAGATCCTGCAGGACGTAGCGGATTATTTCCACGGACTTGTCGTCGGGCCTGCGCACGGTTACGGTCAGGGGAATCGTCCCGGAGCCCTCGCCGCGCAGCAATAGATCATAGGGAGCTCGGCTGTAGCCGTAGTCGTAGGAGAACGTATAGACCTTTTCCCCCGGGTTCCTCTCCTGGATCCGGGAATCCCAGAGGGTCAGGGCTACCGCCGACTTCCGGGCCGTGAAGAGGTTGGTCCATGCCGGAGGCGCGCTCTTGGAGTTGTCCTGCCAGTAGGTGATGTCCCGCCAACGGGAGCTGGCTTCCGGGAAGGGAATGACCAGGGGTTCCAGGAGCACCGCCAGGACCGCCGCCGTCAGGATGGCGAGGCCGACCAGCCCGTTCCGTTCTTTCCGGAACTCTTCCCAGAATTCCTTGAGCCTATAGGCCGCGTCTTCAAATTTCATGCTTTGCCGCCTATCTTGATGCGGGGGTCCAGGAATCCGTAGGTCAGATCCAGGAAAATGAGTCCCGCCTGATATATTCCGGTGGTGATGGCCAGGTCCGCCAGGAGGACCGGGATGTCGTTCTGCTGGATGGCGATCCAGTACAGGTTGCCCAGACCGGGCCAGGAGAAGATTCCTTCGAAGATGATGCTGCCCGAGATGGACGCCAGAAGCGTCAGCAGGGCCATGGTGATGAGGGGCGGGGCCGCGGTGCGCATGGTGTGTCCGAAGAGCACCTTGTTCTCCGGAACGCCCCGGGCGCGGGCGCTCATGATGTAATCTTCCTGGAGAACCCCCAGGACGATGTTCCGCACCACGAAACCCAGGCTCCAGAACCCGATGAGGAAGAGGGTGAGCATGGGCAGGATCATGTGCCAGAGGAGGTCGAAGACCTTGAGGATGCCGCCGGGGGTGGGGACCGAATGCAGGCCTCCGGACGGGAAGAGCTTGATCCCGTAGACGAAGATCATGATCAGCATCATCCCCAGCCACCAGGATGGCAGGCCGTACACGACCATGGTGATGAAGCTGGTGGACTTGTCCAGGGAGCCGCCGGGCCTCTGTGCCTTTTTCAAGCCCAGCCATATCCCGAAGAATATCTCGAGGGCGATGGTGGTCGTGAAGAGCAGCATGGAGCGCGGCAGGGCTTCCATGATGATCTTGATGACCTCCCTCTCCCCTTTCTGCGTCTTGATGATGGTGGAACGCCCGAACTTGAAGGTCAGGGCGTTCACGGCCCGGGAGACCACCCTCTCCGACCAGGGACGGTCCAGCTTGTAGAGTCTGTAGAGCTGATCTCGACGGTCCACCTGGAAAGCCCGGAGCTGCTCGGATTTCAGGTTCTTGAGCCGCTGGGACTCCTGGCGCACCTGCTCCTCGATCTGCCCCTTCAGGGTGGTTTCGGAGACGGTGTTGAAGAGGGCGGAGAAGGTGAACATGAGGAGGGCGTACATCGCCACGCCCTTCAGGATGCGTTTGATCGCGTACCACTTGTACATCGGGGCCACCTGTCCGGGGAAGGATTTCGATCCGCCTTCCCCGGCGCCCCGGGGGGCGCTGCCGTCCGGGGGAGGACGCGGGAAGGCGGACGCGGCGCCCCGCAGG
>JBGSPT010000267.1:0-4764 GCA_041738475.1 Treponematales bacterium | reverse complement strand
GAACCCGCGGATGAGGCGGGGAGGGCCTTTACGGGCTTTGCCGGGGCCTTGCCGGACTGGACATGGGCCACGGCGACCCGGTGCGCCGGACCGGCCGAGGCCGTCCCGGTCCCCCGCTCCGCGCCGGATCCCCGGTCGGTGTTGACCTTGAAGAAGCTGATGGTCTGGGACAGCTGTTCCGCCTGGCTCGAAAGCTCCTCGGCCATGCTGGCCATCTCCTCGCTTGCGCTGGCGTTCTGCTGGATCACCGTGTCCAGCTGGGTCATGGCCTTGGCTATCTGATCCACCCCGGAGTTCTGCTCCGCCGAGGCGCTGGCGATCTCCTGCACCAGGTCGCTGGTCTTCCGGATGTCCGGCACGATGCTTTGGATGATCTCGCCCGCCTTGGTCGCGGTGCCCACGGTGTTCCGGGACAGGTCCCCGATCTCCCCCGAGGCCTTCTGGCTCCGCTCCGCCAGCTTGCGCACCTCGCTGGCCACCACCGCGAAGCCCTTCCCCGCCTCACCGGCCCGGGCCGCCTCGATGGCGGCGTTCAGGGCAAGGAGGTTCGTCTGACGGGCGATTTCGTCGATGATGGAGATCTTCTGGGCGATCTCGTTCATGGCCCCTACGGCCTCCACCACCGCCTTTCCCCCGGTGTCCGCGTCCACCGCGGACTTCCGGGCTATGCTCTCGGTGGCCTGGGAGTTGTCGGCGTTCTGCTTGACCGTGGCGGCCATCTGTTCAACCGAGGCGGAGACTTCCTCGGCGTTGGCCGCCTGTTCCGTGGCCCCCTGGGATAGCTGCTGGGCCGTCGAGGAGATCTGCTGGGAACCGGAAGAGACCTGGCCGGAGGCCGTGAGGATGGATTCCACGATGCGCCGGAGGTCCCGGGACAGTGTGTCCAGGGCCTTTGCCAGGTCCCCGATCTCGTCGGTGCGCCTGAGATACAGGGTGTCCACGTCCTGACGGAGATCCCCCCGGGACATGAGCTCGAGCTGCAGAACGGACATGTTCAGGGGACGGGTGATGGACCGGGTGATCAGGGCCGCTACGAGGGCGGAGAGGATCAGGGCCACCGCGGCCGCCGCCGCCACCGTGAGGACGGCACGGTTTTGGGCGGCCACGGCCTCTTCGCTGTAGTGCTTTGCATCCTCGTTGACCAGCTCCTGCAGCTGGTTCAGGGTTTCCCGCATGACACCGAAGAGTTCCGCGGCCTTGCCGACCGAGAGTGCAAGAGCTTCGGAATCGCCGCCCGCAGCCCGGAGCTCGAGGACCCGGGCGGAAACGGGAGCCCAGGCTTCCCGGGCGGTGTCGTGGCGGGTGAAGATGGCCTTCTCCTCCTCCGTCTCCGCCAGCGCCGCGGCCTTGGCGACCCGTTCCGCGGACTGCTGGAGGTTCTCCTTGTACGCGTCCTGGAATTTCTTGTACCGTTCGTCCGCGGGATCCAGGAGCAGGAGGGACCGTTCCGCCTCGATCAGCTGGTAGAGGTCCCGGTCCGCCTGGGCTAGGGCGTCTACGGCGGGCAGGAACCTCGTGTAGATGGCGGTCAGGTCCGCCGAGATGATCCGGATGGAGAACAACCCGACCGCCGCGATGATCAGCAAGGCTATGAGGGTCGCGGCGAACCCCAGGGTCAGCTTCGCGCCGATTTTCATGGAAACCTCCGATTGGGAATGGAGAATGGAGAATAGTACCATTCTCGAGCATCCCGGTGAGGAATGCAACTCGTGCGGCCGAGAACCTTCAGTACCCCCCCCGCCCGGGCGATTTCATCGGTCACCTCGGCCCGGAAGGCCCTGTCCCGTCTGACGGCCCTTGCGCCCCTACCCGGATCATGGTAGTATGATCCTGAAATCCACATACGAGAGGTGTTTTCATGGCCTATAAGGTAACCGACGCCTGCGTCAACTGCGGAGCCTGCGACCCGGAGTGCCCGGTCGAGGCCATTTCCGAGAAGGACGGGGCCCGCTGGATCGATCCCGACAAGTGCACGGACTGCGGATCCTGTGCTTCCGTGTGCCCCACCGAGGCGATCATCGCGGGGTAAACCCCTCCGGTGTACGAAAAGCCGCCCCCGTCGGGGCGGTTTTTTTATTTCAGCTGCATCCTGTCGTCCGGTTCGGCCGACGAGCCGGTTGCTCGTCCGCCGAACCTCGCAGTTTCGCCGCGAAGCGCCGAAACTGCAGGCTTGGAACCAGCGGTCGAAAAGCTGTCCGCGCTTTTCGACCGCCGCCTCCGTCTGCCGATAACGTGCGAGACGTGGTCAAAATCCTAACTGCATCCTGTCGTTGATCCGCACGTCTCGCATTTGAGGCACGTGCCGTTGCGGACCAGGGTCAGGTGGCCGCAGACGGGGCAGGGGTCGCCCTCATATCCCTTTAGCCGGGCGGTCCGGGGTCGGGCGTCGGCCTTGGGCGCGGTCTGGGCGGGCTGTGCCGTCGTTGGCGCCTTGAGGGCATCTCCCGGGTGAGCCAAATCGACGTGGCCGTTCCGGGCGTGGCCGTTCTGGGTGGCCGTGGAGATTAGGTCCTCGGGCTTGACCTGGCCCAGGTCGTAGCGATTCAGGTACGTGATGGCCAGATCCCGGAAGACGTAGTCCAGCACGCTGGTGGACATCTTGATCAGGTCGTGGCCCTGGACCATGCCGTTGGGTTCGAAGCGGGTGAAGGTGAAGGCGTCCACGAACTCCTCCAGAGGCACCCCGTACTGGAGTCCCAGGGACACGGAGATGGCGAAGGAGTTGAGCAGGGACCGGAAGGCCGCGCCTTCCTTGTGCATATCGAGGAATATCTCCCCTAGGGACCCGTCGTCGTACTCCCCGGTACGCACGAACACCGAGTGTCCCCCGATCTTGGCCTTCTGGGTGTAGCCGGATCGACGGTTGGGCAGGGATGTCCGGGTCCGGGCGGGGGCGCCGGCCGGAGCCGAGGCGCGCGGATCCGAAACGGTCGCCGGCGCGGGCTCCTCGTACTGGAGTGCCACAAGGGCGTCCGCCACGGGGTCCGAGCCTGGGGTCAGAGCCGAGAGGGGCTGGGAGAGCTTGGACCCGTCCCGGTAGAGGGCGATGCTCTTGAGCATGCTCTTCCAGGCCAGGAGGTGGGCTCCCTTCACGTCCTCGATGGTCGCGGTGTTGGGCATGTTGATGGTCTTGGAGATGGCCCCGGAGACGAAGGGCTGGACCGCGGCCATCATGGCCACGTGGGCCTGCCAGGCGATGGACCGGGTGCCCCGCTTGCCCGAGGGGGTGGCGGTGTCGAACACGGGGTAGTGGGCCTTCTTGAGCCGGGGGGCCCCTTCCAGGCTCATGGTACCGCAGGCGAAGTCGTCGGCGGCGGAAATCTCGTCCTGGGTGAATCCCAGATGCCGGAGCAGGGAGAATCCCGGGAGGGACCAGGTGGCCTCGGGAACCCCCAGGGCTTCAAAGGTCTCCTTGCCCAGGATGTGGGGAGAGAAGACGCCCTCGATCCCGATCGCGTCCTTCAGGGCCGCCTCGGCCTTGGCCAGGGCTTCCTCGGACAGGCCCTTCTCGGCCAGCCGGGCCAGGCTGACCCCCGGAGCCTCCGACAGGGTTCCGCGGCCCACGCAGTAGGCGATGATCTCCCGGACCGCGGTCTCGTCGTAGCCCAGGGCCCGGAGGGCAGGGGGGACGCTGCGGTTGATGATCCGAAAGTAGCCGCCCCCGGCCAGCTTCTTGAACTTGGCCAGGGCGAAGTCGGGCTCCACCCCGGTGGTGTCGCAGTCCATTAAAAGGCCTATCGTGCCCGTGGGAGCGATGGCGGAAACCTGGGCGTTCCGGAATCCGTGGGCCTTGCCCAGGGCAAGGGCTTCGTCCCAGGAAGCCCGGACCGCGGACCGGATGGGTTCCGGGCAGAGGGCCGCGTCCAGAGGCCTGGGGGGCACCGTCAAGCCTTCGTAGGCCGAGCCGGGCTCACCGAAGGCCGCCCGGCGGTGGTTGCGTATGACCCGGAGCATGGCGTCCTTGTTGGCCTCGTATCGGGGGAAGGGTCCCTTCCGGGCGGCCATCCGGGCGCTTTGGGCATAGGCCTCCCCGGTCAGCACCGCCGAAAGCCCCGCGGCCACGGCGCGGCCCTCGTCGGAGTCGTAGGGCATGCCCATGACCATGAGGAGGGTGCCCAGGTTGGCGAAGCCTAGGCCCAGGGTGCGGTAGTCGTAGCTCTTTCGGGCGATCTCCTTGGAGGGGAACTGGGCCATGGCCACGGAGATCTCCAGGATGGTGGTCCAGATCCGCACCGCATGTCGGTACCCGTCGGCGTCGAAGGTCCTCTTGGCCTCGTCGTAGAAGGATAGGAGGTTCAGGGAGGCCAGGTTGCAGGCCGTGTCGTCCAGGAACATGTACTCGGAGCAGGGATTCGAGCCCCGGATTTCCCCGTCCGCGGGACAGGTGTGCCATTCGTTCACGTTGCCGTGGAACTGGAGTCCCGGGTCCGCGCAGGACCAGGCTGCCTGGGCGAAGCGGTCCCAGAGGACCCGGGCCTTGACCGTCCGCATGGTTTTCCCGTCGGTCCGGGCGGTCAGGTCCCAGTCCTTGTTCTTGACCACCGCCTCCATGAACTTGTTGGAGACCCGGACGGAATTGTTCGAGGACTGGCCGCTGACGGTGTTGTAGGCTTCCCCCTCCCAGGAGGTGTCGTAGAGGGGCAGGTCCGGGGCCGCCTCGCCCTGGGAGATCCGCAGGAGGACCTGGTAGAGGAAGGCCGCGGGGATTCCCGCCCGCAGGGCGCTCCGGACCGAGTCCCGGAGGGCCGGATTCGCGTCCAGGGA
>JBGSPT010000264.1:0-3362 GCA_041738475.1 Treponematales bacterium | reverse complement strand
GCGGCAGTGGGCGGCCCAGGCGGCCGAGGGATCCGGCCGGTCCAGCCTCAGGATCGGAATCAGGACCTCCCAGAGTTCCTCGACCGCCTCCGGCCCGGCCGGGACGCCCAGTATGCGGGCGGCCATCTTCTCCGTGGGAAGGAAGGCGACCAGCCAGGCTATTTCGTTTCCCATCACGATGCGGCGTCGGTAGGGTTTCATGGCCTCGGCGGTGGCACGGACGCAGCGGGCGTTCCTGGCCGGATCCAGGTTGGCCAGGAAGTCGGGGTCCTCTGGGGAGTGTATCGAGACCAAGGCCCAGTCCTCGTCGATCATGGAACCGTAGGGTTCATACCGGGACCGCGGGGTATAATCCAGGAATTCAGGGTCGCTGTGCTCGATGCGGGCCCTGTAGAGAGCCGGGTTGTCGGCCTCGCTGGTGTCGAACCGGACGTACCGGGCTCCCCGCGTATAGGCCTCTTCCGCCAGGATGCCCGCGAAGGGAAGATGGACGGGCTGTGCGCGTATCAGCAGGCACTGGCCTTTCTGGAGATTCACCGCGGTCAACAGGACGTTCGCGTAGGCGTGCAGGAGGGTCGAGTCCATGGGAACTCCGGTACGGAAGGATGTTTTATCCTAGGTTCGCGGCGCGGGCCCGTCAAGACGAAGGAGCTTGGATCCGCCGCGGATCCAAGGCGGCCCGGCCGAAGCCGCCTATTCGAAGAAACCGCGTACGAGTTCCACACCCCCGTCCGCCTCGGCGCTCTCCCCGGGGTCCGCGTAGGCCACGGCCACCTCCGCATACAGAAGCTCTCCCGGAGGCAGGGGCGTATCCAGGACCAGGGTCCGGTAGTAGGAGCGGACCGCCGTAAATACCCGGATGGACAGGGAACTCCTCTCGATCCGGACGGATCCGACGTTGGACACCTCGAGGTAGGCAACACAGGAGGGAATCCCCCCGACCTCCTCATCATGCCAGCCGAGGACCCGGGCGCTTCCCGAGGGAAGCCAATCCTCAGCGCAGGAGGCAAGAGCGGCGGCTGCGACCGCGGCCGCCAGGAATGCCGCCGTAAGTCCTGGTATGCGGGCGCATCCGACCCGCCTCATGATCCTCCCTCCGGCACCATCGGAATCTCGTATTCCACTCCCGCGGACGGTAGCCCGGGGGAACCCGGACTTGCCAGGGACCGGGAATACCCCGTCCTGAAGAATAACCGTCCCGCCCGAAGATGGACTTCGATCCGGGCTTCCAGATCCCAGGTCCATCCCGCGTCCTGCCCCGCTCCGGTTCCCCGGGCGGGAGCCCCGATCCGAGGGGAAACGCCCAGGAGGATCCCGGCCCGGTCGTTCAGCACCTCGACCAAGGAGAACGAGAAGCCCAGGTCCGCGGGGCGCCAGGAAGGCGCGGGGTCCCCGCTGCTCGGCAGGGAGAGAGTCCAGGAAATCCCCGCGGTCAAAGCCGTCGGATCCAGGATCCTTCCCAAGCCCGCGGCCGCCGTGACCCGGTGGACGCCGGAACCCGGCGCGGGCCGGAACGGGCGGTCCGGGTCCTCGGTCCGGCGGCCCAGGGGGGCCGCGTATCCCGCCGACAGGAACCAGAAGCCTCCGCTCCTGCGGAAGAAGGCGCCCGCCTCCAGGGAAGGATCCCCGAACGCCGCGTCGATCCGACCCCTCCTGGGTCCGTCGAGGGCGGTCCGGACGGTGACAGGCAGGCGGATCGAGCACCGGAACGCCCCGGGGGGCTTGCAGTCCAGACCGAATTCCAATTCCGCGTCCAGGACCCTTCCGACGGAAAGGTCCAGGGGAATCGGCCGGAACTCCGCCAGGACGGACAGAGCCGGGGGTTCCTTCGGGCCGGTCCGGGCGCGGGGTGCTTCCGAACAAGAAGCGGGCGTAGCGGGGACGGCTAGGGCGGCCGCCAGAACAAGGAAGGGACCGGATCGTGACGTCCGCCCCCGGGACATGCGGGCCCGGAAGGGTCCCGGGAGGGAAGCCCGCCCGGTCCCCTCCTTCGGAAGTCCCGATCTCACCGGAGGGCTCCCTCCGCCAGGACGGACAGGAAGCGCCGAGCCTCCAGTGCCCGTGCCGCCCGGGATTCCCGAGCCGTCCCGTCGACCCGGGCGCCCGGGAGGACCGCCGCCAGGGCCCCTCCCGTGAAGGAGTCCGCGAACTCCCGGGCGCTCAGGGTTGTCAATCCCCGGGCCGGATCCGCCAGGACGGCGGCATCTCGGCTCAAGGCCAGCAGGAGGGCGAAATGCCCTCCGTCATCCCGGAGGTGCACGAGGAGGGGGACGTAGCCACGACGCAGGGCCTCCACGGCGGAGGCGGAATCCAGGCGGACCGCCCTGACCGACAAGCCCAGACCCTCAAGCAGGGCGGCCAGTTCTCCCAGGTCCGTAGCCCTCTCGACCCGGCCCGATGCCGGAGCGAGCGCAGCACGGAGATCCGCCTCGCCGCAGGGAAGACCCCGGTACAGGTCCGCCAGGGAGGCGGCCGCAGCCAGCCCGCAGGAGAGGTCCCCCTCCTGCTCGTGGACGGCCTCGAAGCGCAGGGCTTCCCGGCTAACGGCGGCCCGGAGCATCCAGGCCAGGAACAGGGCTTCCACGCCCTCACTCCAGGAGGGAGAGGCAGAAGAAGGGAAACCGCTCCTCGGTCATCCAAAGGTCGGTCACGATGATCAGGTTGTACGCCGAAGCGGGGAAGATACCGCCCCGGGGAAAGAGGGAGGCTCCGGTCAGGGTACCTTCGTAGAAGGAATCGGCGGCACCCGTACAGGACACGGACCAGCCGTCCGGGCCCGCGGCTTTGAGGATGCACTCCCGGTCCACGCTTCCGTCGGGGTACCGGTCCTCGAACCGGAGGTCTCCCCCGCTCTTGAACAATCGGCCGCTCCACTGCCGCTCGCCCGCCAGGACGAGTTCCCCCAGGACGCTTCCGTCCGGCCCCGGGGAATATGTCTCCCGCCCCTTGTCCCAGGGTATCGTGAAGACCCGGCCGGCCGGATCGAACCGGAACCCCGTCTCCTCCCCGCCCGCGGTGACCGTCAATCCCGTCCCGGACCATCCCAGGGTATATTCGTATCCGCCCGGAGCGGCTCCGAAAGTCCGATAGGAAACCCTGAACCCGTCCTCGAGGGGTTCGGATACCGCGGAGGCCCGCAAGGTTTCCCCCCCGGCACGGATCTCCCGGAGCTCCGCCCGGCGGATGGTCCCGTCGGGATGGAAGCGGAATTCCGCACGGTATACCACGGCACCGGGGTCCGCGATCCGCACCGAGGTGTATCGGTACTTGAAAACGGCTGCCTCCGGCGGGTTCGCGGAAACCGGGGGGGCGGCGGCCCGGGCGTCGGCCGTACCCGACGGGGCTTGTGCCGCCGCGGGTTC
>JBGSPT010000263.1:0-1733 GCA_041738475.1 Treponematales bacterium | reverse complement strand
GACGCCGCGCTCGCCGTAGAGGAAGCCCTTGACCCCGGACTCCGCGGCGGTGCCCCCCGCGTCGAAATGGCTGACCGCCAGGGCCGAGCCCGGGTCCAGCTTCAGGTAGGCCGACTGGCCGGCCCGGTAGGCGACGGCGGCGAAGGCTTCCCGGGAGGCCGGGAAGGCGGCGAAGCCATTCTTGTCTGTCCGGACCCGGGAAAGCTCCCGGCGCTGGAAGTTGTACAGGATCACCTCGAGGTCCGGGATGGGCTTGGCCGTGCGCAGGTCCACCGCGAAGATACGGGTCAGACCGTCGGCGTCCCTCTTGGCCCCCAGGGCCAGATCCGATATCAGTACGTTCCGGTAGGTCGAATTGCGCTCGTAGAACGCGGGGTGGCAGGGATCGTCCCGGAACTTGTACCTAGACTCCCAGTCCCCTTCCCAGCGCCGGTCCAGGGTATCCAGGGTCGGGAAGACCAGGCCCGAGAAATCATGCTCGGTCTTGCAGACGTACCGAACCTGGTCCCGCAGGAAGGTAAGGCGGATACGGTACATCCCGTCCTTGTACTTGGCCAGGAGGGGGCCGAAATCAAGCCCCGAGGCGGTCCACTGGTTCCTGCGGGCGTCGCTCCAAGGCAGGTCGAAGGCCTTCCGCCAGACCACCTCCCCGGTCCGGTACAATTCGTTGGCTCCGTCCAGTTTGTTCACCTGGAGGAACTGAAGCATGTTGTCCCCGGGGATCCGGAACACCTCGACCACCACCCCCGCCAGATTGCGGGTTTCGACGGGCAGGGTGAGACCCTCGCCGGTGGGCAGGATCACCCCGGCGGTGGCGAAGCGGACCGCGGGCTTTTCCCAGGATACCGGCACCGTCGCCTGCACGGGCACCGCCAGGGAGCGTCCCTCGGAGTCCCGGAGGCCTTCGCCGATGCTCACCCGGGCCTCCTCGGGCCAGGCCGCAGAGGCGTAGACCCGGACGATCCCTCCCGCGGGCGCGAAGCGCAGGGCTCCCAGGCCCTCCACCTCGATCCGGCCCCGGAAGTCCTGGCCGGGATCCACGGGGGAAGAGAGGGTGATCTCCAGGCACGTCTCCCCTTCCCTCACCGCCCGGACCCCGGTGACCTCGAAGGCCCCCGCCGCGGGGACCCGGACCGAGCGCCCTCCCCGGACTGCCGCGCCCACGGGCCGACCGTCCCAGGATACCTCGAGGTCGTCGTCCCGGTCCGCCGCGGAAAAGCCCCGGACAGTGAAGTCGTGGACCGCACCCTGGTGGGTCCAGGCGATTCCGGGCTTGAGGCCCCGGAACCGGGCGGACAGAAGGCGCTCCACCTTGTCGGAGGCCTCGATGTCGGAGAGTACCAGGCGCCCGGGAAGCTCCAGGCTCCGGTCCCGGGCGGCCCGGAGGCTGCCAAGTTCCACCGTAAAGGCGGGCTCGGGGGTGCGTACCCGAAACGAGAAGGGTTCCCGGGCCGCCGAGTCCACGGAGGAAAGGTCGACGGACACCGTGTAGGCCGTTCCGGCTTCCAGGGGCGCCGAGGGTTTAAACGCCAGGGTTGAGCCGTCCTTCCAGGCGGAGCTTCCCTCCACGTGAGGATCCAGGCGGAAGGGATTCCGGATCGGGGAGTCCCCGGCCTGGGCTCCGTAGTCCCGGGCAAGTACGACCAGGATCTCCCCGTGCCGGGATACGGTGCCCGCGGAGTGGGCCGCCACGAGGCCTGGATCCGCGGGCGAGACCGCCGAGGGAACGGCGG
>JBGSPT010000177.1:0-1723 GCA_041738475.1 Treponematales bacterium | reverse complement strand
GGCCCCGCCCGACGCCGCCCGGCCCTACGGTTGCGTGCCCGAGGCCCTCCTGGCGAACGAAGCCGTGGCGGAATCGGTCGAGCTGCATTCGCTGTTCGAAGGATTCCTGTTCCCCGAATACGGATCCCGCGAGGGGGACGGAGCGTCCGCGGCATTGCGTCCCCTGGTCTACCGGGGCGCCGCCGAGCGGTACGGGTCCGTCGACGAAGCCCTCCGGTCCCGGCTGGAGTACGAGCTCGGAATCATCGAGGCCAAGGGTTTTTCCGACTATTTCCTTGTGGTGCGGGATATCGTCCGGAAGGCCTCTCGGACCTGCGGGCGGGGGAGCGCCGCGGCCAGCGTGGTTTCCTACGCCCTGGGCATCACGGACGTCGACCCTGTGGCTTTGGGCCTGTATTTCGAGCGCTTCCTGAACCCCGGCCGGAAGGATCCCCCGGACATCGACGTGGACTTCGCCTGGGACGAGCGGGACGGGATCCTGGAGTCCGTGATCGGGGAGTACGGTCCGGATCGCGCAGCCCGGGTCGCGAACCACGTCTGCTTCCAGGCCCGATCCGCCCTCCGGGAGACCGCCCGGGCCTTCGGCCTGCCGGACGGCGAGATCGGAACCGTGGAGCGGGCCCTGTACCTGGACCGGAGCCGCACCCTGGCCGGGGCGGATCCCGTGTGGAAAGAGATCCTGGAGCTCGCCCCCCGGATCGAAGGCTTCCCCCGCCACCTGGGGGTCCATTCCGGCGGCCTCGTCCTCGTGCCCGAAAAGCTGGCGGATCGCGTTCCCGTGATTCCCAGCGGTTCCGGCATCCGGGTAACCGCCTGGGACAAGGAAGGCGTGGAGGCCGCCGGCCTGGTCAAGATCGACCTCCTGGGCAACCGAAGCCTGGCGGTGGTCCGGGATGCCCTGGACAACCTCCGGGAAAACGGAACCCCCCTGGACGAGGAGGGCTGGGATCCGCTTTCGGACGCCCGGACCGTGGACCTCCTCTCCCGGGGCGATACCCTGGGAGTCTTCTACGTGGAAAGCCCCGCGATGCGGCTCCTCCAGAAGAAGACCGGCAAGGGCGATTTCGGGCACCTGGTCATCCACTCCTCGATCATCCGCCCCGCGGCCAACCGCTACATCAACGAGTACATAGACCGGCTGAAGGGCAAGCCCTACGAGCCGATCCACCCCCTGCTGGACGGACAGCTCTCGGAAACCTACGGCATCCTCTGCTACCAGGAGGACGTGAGCAAGGCGGCGGTGGCCCTGGCGGGCTTCACCCCGGCGGAGGCGGACGGGATCCGGAAGGTTCTGTCCAAGAAGGACGTCCGGACCCGGCTTTCTGCCTACCGCGAGCAGTTCGAGTCGGGTGCCCGGGCCCGGGGCGTCGAGGAGGCGACGATCGGGGCGGTCTGGGGGATGATCGAGTCCTTCGCGGGGTATTCCTTCGTCAAGGCCCATTCCGCGAGCTACGCCAAGCTGTCCTTCCGTTCCGCCTACCTCCGGGCCCGCCACGGCGCCGAGTTCATGGCGGCGGTACTGTCCAACCGGGGGGGATACTATTCGACCCTCGCCTATGCCAGCGAGGCCCGGCGCATGGGTCTGCGCCTTCTGCCTCCCGACGTGAACGAGAGCGGGCTGCGCTGCCGGGGCCGGGACGGCGCGATCCGGTTCGGCCTGGGGATGATCTCCTGCCTGGGATCCGGGACGGCCGCCGCGGTCGTCGAGGAGCGGAAGAGGAAC
>JBGSPT010000176.1:0-4901 GCA_041738475.1 Treponematales bacterium | reverse complement strand
TCGGCGGGCGGGACCTGGAGGCCCAGCTCGGCGCGGCCGCCGCCCTCCTAGGCCGGGCGGACAGGATCGCCTTCCTTCCGCGGTCCGGCATCCCGGACGGGCTTTCCGCGGCGGGGACCGACGGGAACCGGATTCCGGGATCCGACTCGATCCGGGCCCTTCTTAGGAGCGAGCCGGACAAGGTGCTCGTGCCGGGGGAAGGGACGCTCGAAGACTTCGATGAGCGCCTGGCCGAGTGCCTGGAGGGAGCGCGGACGGTGCTCTGGTCCGGCTTCGCCGGGCTGGAGGGGCCTCCGGGAACCCCGTGGCCCGCCGGGGAACGGGCGGGCCCCCTTCGGGAGGCCGCAAAGCGGGCTTCCCTTATGGTGGTATGCAGCGAGGAGGAAAAGCAGCTTCCCGGCTTCGACGGACCGGGCTTCCATCTATCCAAGGGTCCCCGGGCCTTCCTGGAATACCTGGAACGGCTTTCCCTCCCGGGCATCACGGCCCTGGATCCCGTGGAGATTCCGCATGGATGAAGCCCGTGCCTGGACCCCCGGCATGACCGCCGGGGGTCACCGGATCCCGGTCGTTCCCCGGGCGATCCGCAGGAACGAAAGGCCGAAGCGGATCGAGAATACGTACCAGGGCACGAGGGAAAGCAGGGAGAACACCAGGCCGACCGTACCGGCGGTGGAGGGGACGGTCATGAAGAAGCCCGAGGCCAGCCCCCAGTACGCCGTCGTCCGGCCGAAGGTCCGGTCCCCGAGCATCAGGGCGCCCACGACGAGAAGGGCCGCTCCGTTCAGGACGTAGTACACGTCGAAGGCCGTGCCCTGCCATTCCGCGATCAGGGATCTCCCCGCGGCCAGGAGTTGAAGGCGGGCCTCCGTCCCGGTCCGGGCGGCGTACTCGCCCGCCAGGGCGTACAGTTCGAAGGTCTTGTTGGACGCCGCGTAGGCCGCGATTCCGATGAATCCGAGCAGGAGCGCCGCCTGCAGGAGTCCTTTGTGCCGTTCCTTGAGCACATGGTAGAACCCCAGGTAGATCACCGCGACCAGGATGTTGTCCACCAGGATGAAAAAATCGGCGTGGAAAAATCCAAGAAGGGGATTCGCGGCAAAGAGCTCGAACCAGGCTTCCGGGGACCCGGGCATCGGGGTCAGGGCGAACACCACGATCTGGATCGGGATGATGACGAGCATGACCGCCGTCGCCGCGGCCGCGGCGGCGTACAGGGAACCGTAGCTCTTGCGGAAATCTTCCATACGGTGTACCTTTCAGACCGGATTGCCTAACATCGTTAGGCAATCCGAACTATACAGGCTAACACCGTTAGGGTCAAGTCCCGGAGGAGGTCCAATGGGAGACAAGGGAAGACGGGAACGTCCTCTTTCCCGGGAGGAGCTCTTCGACCGGGCGCTCGCGATAGCCGACGCGGAAGGGCTGGAAGCCCTGAGCATGCGCAGGCTCGCCCGGGACGCGGGGGTGGAGGCGGCTTCGCTCTACCACCACCTGCCGAACAAGTCCGCCCTGCTGGACGGAATGGTGGCGCGCATGCGGTCGGAGATGCGTCTGCCCGATCCGCTTCCGGCGGACTGGCGGGAGCTGCTCCTGGCGATATTCCTGGAGTACCGGCGGCTCCTGGCCGCCCACCCGAACCTCATGCCCCTGGCGGGGCGACGGGTCGAGACCGACCCGGACAGCGGCCTGCTCTATCTCATCCGCCTGGGCTTCAAGGAGGAGGAGGCTGTGGAGCTCTGGCAGTCCCTGATAGCCTTCACCGTGGGGTTTTCCGTCTTCAGCTCGACCTATGCGGACAGCGACGTGAGCGACCTGCCTCCGGCCCTGGCCGTGAGGATGTCCGAGTGGCGGGAGGCGACCTGTCGGAGGACCCTGGGCTCGATCCTGGAAGCCTACGATTCCGGCCGCCCCCGGATTCGTCGCCGGCGCGCCCCGGGCACCCGCGGGTGAGGAAGACAGTCCGGACCGATCCTTCCCTTGCGCCCGCGCGGAGGGAGGGATAGAATCAAGGAGAAACGCATCGTACAGCGGAAAGGAGGATTCCATGGCCGGCAAGTTCGAATGGTTCAAGGACAAGAAGGACAAGTACCGGTTCCGGCTCAAGGCGGGGAACGGTCAGATCATCGCCACCAGCGAGGCCTACGAGACCAAGGATTCCTGCATGAACGGCATCGAGAGCGTCAAGAAGAACGCCCCGGACGCCGCGGTTTCGGAAGTAAAAGAATAGCGACCGGGAGAGGCTCGCGCCCCCTGCGGAGCCTCTCCTACCCTCCCCCCGCCATCGAAAAATAGCTCACCGTGTCCCCGTCCGCGAGGGGGTGCCCGGGTCCGGAGATCCTGTAGTTCACGGCGCAGAGGATGAGCGGCCGCGCCAGGAAGGGGATCTTTAAGATCCGGTGCAGGTCCCGGAGCCGTGAACCGGCGGGCAGTTCAATACAGCCGCCCTCGTCCAGGACCGAATGGTCCGCCAGGGCCGGGGCGTATACCCGGATCCTCATCACTCCATCTGGATCGCGTCCACGGGGCAGGAGGCGGCGCAGATGCCGCAGCCCGTGCAGTCCTCCCGCCGGGCCAGCTCGGGATAGGCCTTCCGGTAGGAATCCGAGCCCGTCCGGCTAAGCTCCAGGCAGGAGAAGGGACAGGCCTGGACGCAGATC
Source organism: Treponematales bacterium (assembly GCA_041738475.1). GTDB lineage: Bacteria > Spirochaetota > Spirochaetia > Treponematales > UBA12059 > JAAYUR01. The sequence goes on along the minus strand of JBGSPT010000176.1, from coordinate 2,241 downwards.
CCGCAGGCCATGCAGGGGCCGTAGTCGAATTTCGGGTATTCCTTTGCCATGTCAGAACTCCAGTCCCGGAAGGGCGGAAAGCCCGAGGGCCCCGAAGGTCTCCCGGGTCGGCAGGCCCGTCTCCTCGTCCCAGCCCCAGGCCTTGCGATATTGCCGGATCATCTCGTCGATGCGCAGGGTGACCCCTTTGTTGTGACCCTCCGGCAGGGGGGGGATGCCCGAGGCCCGGTCGTGCATGCGGAAGGTCCGGACGTCCACCCCGTGCTTGGCGTTGAAGGCCTGGCGGAGGGTCTGCATCCGCTTGCCCGCTTCCATATACTCGTCGGGCGTACGGTTCCAGCCCGTGGCGGCGTTCAGGTATTCGAAGATCGGGAAATGCTGGACCCCCATGAGCATGGCGTAGTAGCAGGATCCCGTCCCGTCCACCAGCATCTTGAGGGCGGTCATGGCCACGTTTCGGAGGGCTTCCGTCTCCGTGGGCTCGAAGTCCTCCGACTTGGGATGGATCCGGACCTTCGGGGCCCAGGAGACGTAGTCCCAGAGGGAGGACTGGGAGTAGTAGAGGTTTCCGCTGGTGGTGTGACGACCCGGGGTCGGATCCGCGCTGTAGGTCACCCCCAGCATCGGGTCCACCCGGGGGTCGTGCATGGGAAGCTCCTGGCCCCCCGCGTGCACGGCGAAGCGCTCCGAGCCCTTGCCGATCCTCTCGGCCGCGAGCTTCACCCCGTCCGCCAGAAGGTCCCCGATCCCTTCCCGGGCGCAGATCCGGTCCACCAGGGACTCGATGGCCCCGGCGTTCCCCCAGCGAAGCTCCAGGCCTCCCGTATCCGCGGGGGTCAGGATCCCGTTCTCGAAGCACTCCACCGCGAAGGCCACCGTCCCCCCGACGGAGATGGTGTCCAGGCCGGCCCGGTTCAACGTCTCGTTGATCCGGAAGATGGAGTCCAGGTCCTTGTTCAGTACGAGGCCCCCGAAGGCCATGCAGGTCTCGTACTCGGGCTTGTGGGTGTGGTCCCATTTCCCTCCGGAGAGGTCCTGGATGTCGCAGACCCCGCCGCAGCCCAGGATGCAGGCGTAGCAGTGGTACTTCCGGACCTCCCGCCGACGGATGCGGTCCGGGTTCAGGGCGCGGTACCCGGGGTAATCCTTGGCCGAGCCCGCCCAGTTCTTTACCGGGGCGTCCCCGTTGGTCATGGAGTAGGTGTTGTTCATGCTGGAGCCGAATTTCTTGAACATCATGGACGAGAGCATCCCGTCCAGGGGCACCGCGCTGGGGAGCCCGCCCATGAAGCCTCCCATGATCGGGAAGACCGCGCCCGTGAAGAACCCGGGCAGGTTGGCCTTCCGCACGGTCGATGCGAAGGAGGCGGACAGGCGCTTCATCCCCTCGGGATCCGCCGGGCGGACCGCACGGGTCCCCGCCAGGACCAGGGCCTTGAGCCGCTTGGAGCCCATCACGGCCCCGACCCCGGACCGGGCTGCGTAGCGGCCCCGGTCGTTGGAGATCCCTGCGATCCGGGAAAGCTTCTCCCCGCCCGGGCCGATCACCGCCGCCTCGGGCTTTTTTTTGCTCCCGCCCTCCGCGTTCCGGAGGTCCCGGATCAGGGCCTCCTCCGCCTCCACGGCGTCCATGCCCCAATATGCCGAGGCGTCCCGGATTTGGGGTCCCTTGTTGTCGACGAGGACGTAGACCGGCTTGGGGGAGACGCCCCGGAAAAAGATCGCGTCATAGCCGCACTGCTTGATGGCGGGCGCCAGGGTGCCTCCGCAGTTGGAGTCCCCCCAGCCCCCGGTTAGGGGGGACTTGCAGACCGCCATCCATCGGCCGGTCATGAAGGCCCCCGTACCGGTCAGGAGTCCCGAGGTGAAACCGAGGATGTTGTCCGGGCCCAGGGGATCCGCCCCGGCGGGTATGTGCCGGTACAGGTAGTAGGCCCCGAGGCCGACGCCGGAGAGCAGGCTCTCGTACACCGCCTCCGGGATGTCCTGGGATTCCCAGGTTCCCGCGGACAAATCCACCAGGAGCACCTTGCCGAGATACCCTTTCATGCATACCCCCCGGGCGCGGCGGCGGATCCGCCTGCCGGCCCCATGGGCGAATGATACGCGATCCCCGAGGCCGGCGCAATCCGGACAGGGCTCTACAGGAAGAGGCCCACCAGCCAGACCGCCAGCAGGATCCACACGATCCCGAAAGCCGCCGCGGCGAGCCATCCCGCGGAGGTCCGGACCTGCTCCCCC
>JBGSPT010000156.1:0-4192 GCA_041738475.1 Treponematales bacterium | reverse complement strand
GACCGTGCCGGCGGGGACCACGGTCAGCTACGGCCGGACCTTCCGGGCCTCCCGGACCACCCGTCTGGCTGTCCTGCCCCTGGGCTACGCGGACGGGGTCTTCCGATTCCTGTCGAACCGGGGATCCGTCGGCTTTGCCTCAGGGCGGGCGCCCATCGTGGGCCGGGTCTGCATGGACCAGTGCATGGCGGACGTGACGGACCTGCCGGAGGTCCGGGAGGGAGATGTCGCCGTCTTCTTCGGCCCCGGGGGCCCCTCCGCGGGGGAGGTCGCGGACCTCTTGGGGACCATCGACTACGAAATCACCTGCGCGGTGAACAAGCGGGTACCGCGCATCTACAAGGAAGAGGAGACGGAATCGTGAACAAGCTCTACATCAGCGCGGATATCGAGGGCGTCAGCGGCATCGTCGACTGGAGGGAGACGGACAACGGGGACTTCCAGTCCGCCTATTTCCGGGCCCAGATGACCCGGGAGGTCAAGGCAGCCTGCGAGGCCGCCGCGGAGGCGGGGGTGACGGACGTCCTGGTCAAGGACGCCCACGGGACCGGCCGATCCATCGACCCCTCGGCCCTGCCCCGGAACGCCTGCATCCTCCGGTCCTGGACCAAGGACCCCCTGGTCATGATGGGGGGCTTCGACTCCAGCTTCGAGGGGGTCTTCTTCATCGGATACCACTCCATGGCCGGAAGCGGAGGCAACCCCCTGTCCCACACCATGGACCTGAACGTCCAGGAGCTCCGGATCAACGGCCGGCCGGTGTCTGAGTTCGTCATCAACGCATACACCGCGGCGTCCATGGGGGTCCCCGTGCTGCTCCTGACCGGGGACCGGGAGCTCTGCGAGACCGCCAAGGAGTACAATCCGAACCTCGTCACCGTCCCGGTCTCCGAGGGCATCGGGAACGGCTCCGTATCGATACATCCGGACCTGGCGGCCGAGCGGATCAAGGCGGCGGCGGCTTCGGTCCTGGCGGAGGATCCTTCGGCTTTCAGCTTTCCCCTGCCGGACTCCTTCGACGTCTCCATCGTGTACAAACAGCACTACCGGGCCTACAGGGCCTCCTACTTCCCCGGCGCGCGGCTCGCGTCCCCAACGGAGGTAAACTTCCGGAGCAGGAAGTGGGAGGATGTCCTCACCTTCTTCCTCTTCGTGCTGTAGGCGGGGGACCATGGCTCGGTATTTGTTCGACGGCTGCGATGCGGTGGAACTCGCGAAGGAATACGGTACGCCCCTCTATGTCCTGTCCGAGGACCGGATCCGGGCGCGGATCCGGGAGCTCCGGGAGACCTTCCTGGACCGCTGGCCGGGCAGCTCCGCGGCCTACGCCTCCAAGGCCCTCCAGACCCTGGACCTCTGCCGCATCGTCGCCTCCGAAGGCCTCGACCTGGACGTGGTCTCCGGGGGGGAGCTCTACGCGGCCCTGAAAGCGGGATTTCCTCCGGGGCGGATCCACTTCCACGGCAACTCCAAGACCCCCGAGGAGATCCGGATGGCCCTGGACAACCGGGTCGGCCGGATGATCGTGGACAACCGGACCGAGCTGGAAGTCCTGGACCGGGAAGCCCGATCCGCAGGCGTCCGGATGCCCATACTCTTCCGGGTGACCCCCGGAGTGGACAGCCATACCCACAGGCACATCTCCACCGGGGGCCTGGACTCGAAATTCGGGATCCCTCTGGACCCCGCCGTCCGGGACGAGTACGTCGGGGCCGCCCTTCGGATGGAGGGGATCGAGCTCCGGGGCTTCCATTTCCACATCGGGTCCCAGATCTTCTCGAACGAGTCCCACCGCAAGGCGGCCCGGATCGTCGCGGACCTAGCGGGGGAGGTCCGGGACCGCTACGGCTTCGAGACCCGGGAGCTCATCCTGGGCGGGGGCTTCGCGGCGCGGTATACCGCGAAGGACGAGCCCGAGCCCCTGGCGTACTACACCGACCCGATGATGGGGGACCTCCGGGACCGGTTCCGGGAGCTGGGCCTGGCCATGCCCCGGATCGGGATCGAGCCGGGCCGCTGGATCGTGGCGGAGGCGGGGATCACCCTGTACACCGTCGGCTCGGTGAAGGAGATCCCCGGGGTGCGTACCTACGTCGGGGTCGACGGGGGCATGCCGGACAACATCCGCCCGGCCCTGTACGGGGCGGAGTACGAGGCGACGGTCGCGGACCGCCACGACGGGCCCCGGGACCGCACGGTCACCGTTGCGGGCAAGTGCTGCGAGTCCGGGGACATCCTCATCCGGGATATTCCCTTGCAGGACCCCCGGCCCGGGGACGTTTTGGCGGTGTTCAGCACCGGGGCCTACACCCACTCCATGGCGAGCAACTACAACCGCCTGCCCCGGCCCGCCATGGTCCTGGTCCGGGACGGGAGGGCCCGGCTCTCGGTGCGCCGGGAGACCTACGAGGACCTCACGGCCCGGGAGCTCCTGTCGTGAGGCCCGAAGCCCTCGCCCTGCACCGGGACTCCGTGGTCGTGGACGGGCACTGCGACTCGGTCCTGGAGCTCATGGGCTTCGGGTTCGACGGGCAGGTCGCGGAGCCCCGGGACCTGGCGGTACGGGGTACCCGGGGGCACGCGGACATCCCCCGCCTCCTTGCGGGCGGGGTGACCGCCCAGGTCTTCGCCCTCTTCACGGACGACAAGTACGTCCCCGACGCGGGGGCGCACACCCGGCGCATGCTGGAGGCGATGGAAGCCCTGTTCGATCGGACGGACCGGGTCCGCCTGGCCCTGTCCGCCCGGGACGTGGAGGAAGCCAAGGCAGAAGGCCGCCTGGCCGCCTTCCTGGGCATCGAGGGGGGCGAGGCGATCGGGGAGAGCCTTGCGGAGCTCCGGGATTTTTTCGACCGGGGGGTGCGCCTGATGGGCCTCACCTGGAACCGCCGGAACGCCCTGGGCCGGGGAGCCGCCGCGGAGGGGTCCGGGGGGCTCACGGACTTCGGCCGGAGGGTCGTGGCCGAGATGGAGAGGCTCGGCATGATCGTGGACGCCTCCCACCTTTCCGACGAGGCCCTGGAGGACCTGCTGGCGGTCGCGCTGCGCCCCGTGGTTGCCTCCCACTCCAATTCCCGGGCGGTCCGGGACCACCGGCGCAACCTTACGGACGCCCAGGCGGAGGGCATAGCCGCCACGGGGGGCCTCGTGGCGGTCACCTTCGCGGGAAGCTTCGTGGACGAGACGCCGGAGAAGGTCTGCCTTGCCCGCCTCCTGGACCACGTGGACCGGCTGGTGTCGGTCGTCGGCGCGGACCACGTGGGCCTGGGCTCGGACTTCGACGGATTCCTGGACAGGAACGGGACCGTCCTTCCGGACTGCACGGGTCTGCCCCTGCTTACCGAGGCCCTCCTGGACCGGGGCTACGCGCCCGAGGAGGTCCGGGCCGTCCTGGGGGGGAACTGGATGCGGGTGATCCGGGAAGTCCTAGGTTAGGATTTCCCGGTGGTAGGCCGCGGAATCCCGGATCTCCCGGTACACCGATTCCGACCGGTCCAGGGCTTCCTCCATGGAGCGGGCGGGCCGTCCCAGGAGGGACTCCAGGTCGGGCAGGAGGAAGCCCGCGATCTCCTTGGCCTCGTTCCCCAGGAGGTCCCGGTCGGCCTCGTCCAGGAGTGCCAGAATCTCCGAGGAGTCCTTGCCCGCCCACTCAAGGGTCCGAGCCCGGGCCGCCAGGTCCAGGGCGACATCCGCCCGGGTTTCCAAGCCGGCCAGAAGCCCCAGGATCTGACCTCTCACGTCCGTCGCCTGCGGTTCCCCGTTCCCCGACTCCCGGACGTCCCGGGCTAGGTCCTCCCGGAGGGACTCGATCCGATCCCGTCTGGGGGGCAGGGACAGCAGGGATTCGGCGGATTCGTAGGGCATGCCCGGTACGGCCAGGCCCCGGAGCGACAGGTTCCGGGTGGGGCACTCGGGGTGCCGGATCATGCGGCTCTCGAACCACCAGGAGTAGAGGGCCAGGCGTTCGTCGGTGCGGACAGTGCCTCCGTCGTTGGCCCGGGCGTCCCGGGGCCGGGCGCCCGCGTAGGCTTCGTACAGGTACGTGGCGGGAGGGCGGAGTCTGCGCCCCTCGGCCAGGGCCTTCTGCTCGAAGCGGCTGGCCCGGGCGTGGGTGCGGCCTCCGGGGAAGCCCAGGTCCAGGCCCGCCATGTAGACGGGGCTGCAGCCTAAAACCCGGGCGAAGTCCCAGGCG
>JBGSPT010000154.1:0-21426 GCA_041738475.1 Treponematales bacterium | reverse complement strand
AATCAGTGCGGCAGTTTCTAACGCTCTGTGCAAGAACGTTAGAAACTGCAAAGGCTGTCCAATATGTAACCGACATATTGGACAGCCTGAATCGGGCCGTCCTTTTACAGATCTCCTATGGTCGCCACCATCACCGCTTTGATGGTATGCAGTCGATTTTCCGCCTCGTCGAAGACCACGGAGTGCTTGCTGCGGAAGACCTCGTCGGAGACTTCCATCTCCGAAATGCCGTGCTCCTTCTGGACGTCCCGGCCCACCTGGGTCTCCAGGTCGTGGAAGGCGGGCAGGCAGTGCAGGAATATGCAGTCCGGATTGCCGGTCTTGCGGACGAAGTCCATGGTAACCCGGTACTTCTGGAGCTGGGCGATCCGCTCGGCGAACTTGGCCTCCTCGCCCATGGATACCCAGACGTCCGTGTAGAGGACGTCGGCACCTTTCAGGGCCTCGTCGGACTTGGCGATGTCGAAGAACTCGATTTTCCCGCCGGTCTTTTCGGCGATCTTCCGCATCTCCGCGGTGAGGGCCTCGTTGGGCCAGAGCTCCTTGGGGGCCAGGGCCACGAAGTGCAGGCCCATCTTGGCGGAGCCGATCATGAGGGCGTTGCCCATGTTGTTCCGGGCGTCCCCGCAGTAGACCATCTTGACCTTGTTCAAGGGCTTGGCGACGTGCTCCTCGATGGTCAGGAGGTCCGCCAGGATCTGGGTGGGGTGGTCCTCGTCGGTCAGGCCGTTCCAGACCGGGACGCCGGAGAATTTCGCCAGATCCTCCACGAGCTTCTGGGAGAAGCCGCGGTACTGGATCCCGTCGTACATGCGCCCGAGGACCTTGGCGGTGTCCTCCACGCTCTCCTTCTTGCCCATCTGGGAGTTCGTGAGGAAGGTGGCGTTTCCGCCCTCGTCCCAACAGGCGGTCTCGAAGGCGCAGCGGGTCCGGGTGGAGGCCTTGTCGAAGATGAGGACGATGTTCTTCCGGTGCAACAGGCTGCCCTTGATCCCGGCGCGCTTCTTGGCCTTGAGGTCGAGGGAAAGGTCCAGGAGATACCGGATCTCCTCGGGGCTGAAGTCTTTAAGGGTAAGGAAGCTTCTTCCTCTCAGGTTGACGGGCATGGGGTCCTCCTAGTTCGGGTTGGGGCCGGCGGGCCGGTTCGTGGCCGAGGCCCACCCCGGGTATATCACCGGAGGGCGGGCCCGGTCAAGGGTTTGATATTATTCATTGTTCTGAATAAAAATACGGAAAAATTCAAACGTCTTCCGTTCCGGCGGCGCTCCTCCCGGCATCGGTAGACGGCGTTGGATTCTGCGAATAAGACGTTGACAGAACGTAAAACTGATGTGAAAATGTAAGCGCTTACATACGATCGTTCCTAAAAGGGGGAAACGGCCATGAAAAAGTTGTTCGCGGTGATCGCGGCCCTGCTGGCCCTGGGTGCTGTCTTCGTGTCCTGCGCCAAGAAAGGGAGCAATGAGCTGGTGATCCAGTCCTACATGTCCGACGAGGCGCCTAAGAAGGCGTTCCAGGCCCTGGTGGATCAGTTCATGAAGGAGAACCCCTCCATCAAGGTGACGGTGAACACCACCGCCCACGAACAGTACAAGACCCAGCTGGTGAACTACCTGACCGCCAAGGAAGCACCGGACGTCCTGACCTGGTTCGCCGGCTTCCGGATGCAGCAGTATGCCATGAAGGGCCTTCTGGCTCCGATCGACTCCGCTTGGATCGACGCCGAATTCCCCTCGGCCTTCAAAACCGCCTCAAGTTATGACGGAAAGGTCTACTTCATGCCCCAGTCCTGGTACTGGTGGGCGGTCTACTACAACAAGGACGTCTTCGCCAAGCTGAACCTGACGCCTCCCGAGACCTGGGAGGAATTCCTGGCGGTCTGCGCGGCCCTCCGGAAGGGCGGGATCGAGCCCATCGCCATCGGGGCCAAGGACACCTGGACCGCCGGCGGGTGGTTCGATTATATGAATGTCGCCGTGAACGCGGGTCCCTTCCACCAGGACCTCACGGCGGGCAAGGTGTCCTACACGGATCCCAAGGTCATCAAATCCTTCGGATACATCGCGGATTTGGCCCGGAACGGATACTTCATGAAGAACGCCGCCAGCTACTCCTGGCAGGAGGCGGCCACGGTCCTGTTCGACGGCAAGGCGGGCATGTACCTCATGGGCCAGTTCATCAAGGACGTGGCCCCGGCGGACAAGAAGGACGATATCGACTGGTTCAAGTTCCCCGTCGTGGAAGGGAACACGGCCTACGGGGTGGATACCCCCTTCGACGGCTACATGGTTCCGGCCAACGCCAAGAACAAGGACAACGCCTTGAAGTTCATGGCCTTCCTGGCCCGCAAGGACACCCAGGAGGCGTTCTGCAAGCCCCTGGGCCGCCTGGCCGCCAATTCCATGGTGCCGGTTCCGAACGACGACGCCCGCCGGGGCCTGGAGATGGTCAAGGGAGCCGCCACGGCCATGCAGTTCTACGACCGGGACGCACCGGAGGAGATGGCTGCCAAGGGCATGGACGCCATCGTCGAGATCATCCAGAATCCGGACAAGATGGAATCCATCCTGGCAGCCCTGGACAAGGAGCGGGAACGCATCTACGCCGCCCTGAAATAGGTCCGGCCCGCCTTCCGGCCCGGGGACGGTTCGCCCGCCCCGGGCCGTCTCCTCTCCCGACCCGGGGAAGGGCGAACGCTAGGAGGTGAGGGTGAAGAAAAAGTGGACCAGCGATCCGGCCTGGGTGCCCTGGGCGTTCCTCGCCCTCCCCCTGGCCATGTATGTCGTCTGGGTGATCGCGCCCATTTTCCAGAGCTTCGCCTTCGCCTTCACCAAGCGGGATTCCATCGTCTACGGGGCCGCCTGGGCCGGATTCTCGAATTTCAAGCGGCTCTTCACGGATCCCCAGTTCTGGCTGGCGGTCAAGAACAACTTCTTCTGGCTGGTGTTCTTCGTCGGCGTACCCGTTCCCATCGGCCTGGGGGCGGCGATGCTGTTCAACTCGCGCCTTCCTGGGAACAAGGTGTACAAGACCCTGTTCTTCTTGCCCATGACCCTCTCGTTCACGATCATCGGGACGATCTGGATGTGGATCTACAACCCCGACTTCGGCGCCCTGAACGTCTTCCTGCGGTCCGTCGGTCTGGAATCCCTTGCCCTGCCCTGGCTGGGGGATAGGCGGTACATGACCGGCGCCCTGATCGCCGTGGGAGTCTGGCGACAGGTGCCCTACGTGATGATCCTCTACCTGGCCGGTCTCCAGGGCGTCCCGACGGAAGTCCTGGAAGCGGCCCTGATCGACGGAGCGAACGCCTGGCAGAGGTTCCGGAAGGTCGTCCTGCCGCTCTTGATGCCCGCCACCATCGTGGCGGTCACCATATCCGTCATCGATTCCCTCCGGGCCTTCGACGTGGTGTACGTCATGACGAACACCAAGGCCCGGGCAGCGGAAGTCCTGGCCAGCTACATGTACTCCAGCTCCTTCGGGTTCTCGGACTACGGGTACGGGTCCGCGATCGCCGTGATCCAGTTCCTGATCACCCTGGCCTTCATCCTGGTCTACGTAGGCGACGTTCTCAAGAAAGAAGAAGCCCGCTAGGGCGGAAGGGGGACTCCATGGATCAAGCTTCGCGCCCGACCCGGAAGGCCCTTCGCCGGGCGGCGTTCTACGGGGCGGCCACGCTCCTGGTCGGTCTCTGGCTCCTGCCCCTGCTGATCGGCCTTTTCACGTCCCTCAAGTCCATGGACGAGATCATGGCAAGCCCCGTGATGTGGCTTCCGCCGAAGTCGCCCCGGCTCTCCAACTACGTGGAGGCATGGAACCGGGCCGGCATGGGCCGCTACATCCTGAACACCCTCATCGTTACAGTCCCCTCCGTGGTAGGAACCCTTCTCGTATCCAGCCTCGCGGCCTTCGCCCTGGCCTTCTACCGGTTCAGGCAGAGCAAGGCGGTCCTGATACTCTTCGTCGCGGGTATGCTGATACCCTTCCAGATGCTGATGATCCCGGTTTTCCGGATGTCCAACTCCCTGGGGATCGACGATACCTACGGCGGGGTCATCCTCTTCCACGTCGCCTTCCAGCTGGGCTTCTGCACCTTCTTCCTCCGGAACTTCATGAAGCAGATTCCCTATTCCCAGATCGAGGCGCCCCGTATCGACGGGGCCTCGGACTTCCTGATCTACCGGAAGATCATCCTGCCCCTGTCCCTTTCGAGCCTGGCCGCCCTGGGGGTCCTGGAGTTCACCTGGATCTGGAACGATTTACTCTGGTCCCTGGTCCTGCTCCGGACGGATGCCATCAAGACAGTCACCCTGGGACTCGCGAACATGCAGGGCGAGTTCATCAGCTCCTACAACCTCACCGCCGCGGGGTCCATCCTGGCGGCCCTTGCCCCGCTTCTCGTGTTCCTGTTCTTCCAGCGATACTTCATCCAGGGGTTGACGATGGGAGCCGACAAGGGGTAGCCGGCGCTGCCGAGATTCCCGGGGCCCTGGTCCCTCAAGCGAGGCGGCGGGCCGTGGATTCCCGGACTTCCAGGGTCGGCGCCACGTAAACCGATCGCTCCCCGGAATCGTTCCCCGCCAGGGCGGCCAGGAGCAGGTCCGAGGCGGCCCTGCCGACCTCGCCCATGCGCAGGTCCACCGCGGTCAGCTGGACCCGGCCGGAGGTGGCCAGGATCGTGTCGTCATGGCTTATGATGGAGACGTCCCGGGGAATGGAGAGGCCCGCCTTCGTGATGGCCGTGATCGCACCCCGGGCCTGCAGATCGTTGCAGCAAAACAGGGCGCTGCCCAGGGTGCCCCGTCGGATCGCGTCCCGAACGGCCTCCTCCGCCAGGGGAACCACCTCCTCGGTGTTCGGCTCGTCCACCCGGAGGACCCGATCCTTCCGGGCTTCCGCTCCCCGCTCCTCCAGCCATTCCTCCCAGGCCTCCTCCTTGAGGTCGTAGGAGTATCCCCGGCGCCCCCGAAGGAAGGTGATCTCCCGGTGCCCCAGGTCCCAGAGGTGCTCCAGGGCCAGGCGCATACCCAGAGCCTGATCCAGGAACACCTCTCGGACCTCCGAGCCCCGGAGGGATTCGTTGGAATGGACCAGGACGATCGGGCGTTTTTCCGCCTCCCGGGAGTAGAAGCCCGAGTTGACGTTCTCGTTGGAGACGTCGATGACGATGATCCCGTCCACCCGCCGGGAGACGAAGTCCCGGGTGTAGCGCTTTTCCAGTTCCGGGGAATCGTCGGTGGCCCCCAGGAGCATCATGTACCCGTCGTTCCGCAGGCGCTTGTGGATCGCCTCGGTTATCTCCATGTAGTAGGCGTTGCTGATGGAGACGATCAGGACTCCGATGGTCTTGGACTGTTTGGACGCGAGGCCCCGGGCCAGGGAATCGGGTATGTATTCGTGGGTCCGGATAACAGCCTCGACCTTCTCCCGGGTATCCGTCCGGACGAGATCGGGCCGGTTCAGAACCCTGGAGACGGTGGCGGAGGAGACCCCGGCCTCCCGCGCGATATCCTCGATCCGCATGACAGCTCCTGTGAAAGCGCTTACATAGTTTCGACCCCGATCAGGAAGCTGTCAAGTGAAACCCGAGTCCCGCTCGAGCCGGCCCTCACTCTTCCCGCTTCTTGGGGTACAGGAAGCGCTTGATCTTCTGGGTCGGGGTCTTCTCGAAGGGCTCGTGGTGGAGGGCCGCCTTGGAGATGCGGTTGAATGCAGCAAGGCCCGCGTTGACCTCCTTGCGGATCTTCTCCAGGAGCTCCTCCGCGGAACGTTCCACGTCCTCCAGGCGGTCCTGGGCTGAGGCTTTGAGGTTTTCGATCACCTCGGGCTTGAGGTGGATGAGTGCGGTCAGGCCCTTTCCGTCCCCGACCACCAGGGACTCGGCCACATAGGCGGAGCGGTTGATCAGGGCCTCGAGCTCCTCGGGGTAGATGTTCTCTCCCGTGGCTCCCAGGATCATGGTCTTCAGGCGTCCCCGGATGTACAAGCGCCCCTTTTTGTCGAAGACTCCCAGATCCCCGGTGCGGAACCATCCGTCCGGGGTGAAGACCTCGGCGGTGCGCTCGGGATCCTTGTAGTACCCCTTCATCACGTTCGGGCCCCGGGCCTGGATCTCCCCTTCGCCGGTGTCCGGCTTCGGGTCCGCTATCCGAAGGTCCACGCCTCGGAGGGCGGGGCCGCAGGACCGGTAGTGGGTGCGGAAGGGCCCGCAGCCGGCGATGAGGGGAGCCGTCTCGGTGAGGCCGTAGCCGATGGCGTAGGGGAAGCGGGCTTCCAGCAGGAACTTCTCCACGTCCGCCGCCACCGCCGCCCCGCCGATCCCGAAGAACCGGAGCTTTCCTCCGAAGGTCTTCTTGAGCTTGATGCCCGCCAGGCGGTGCAGGATGGGACGCAGGGCCTCGTGCCTGTAGGCGCCCATCTTCTCCAGGGTCGGAAGGACGCTGGACCGGTAGACCTTCTCGATGATGAGGGGCACCGTCAGCATGATGGAGGGCCGGATCTTCTTGAGCGCCGGGAGCAGGACCGAGGCCACCGGGGGCTTGTCCAGGTACCACATGGAACAGCCTTGCAGGATGCCGTCCAGGAAGCCGATGGAGCACTCGTAGGTGTGGGCCAGGGGGAGGACGGACAGCAGACGGTCCGTCCGGTGGAGGCGGATGATGGTCCGGGTGGCCAGGATGTCGAAGACCAGGTTCAGGTGGCTCAGCATCACGCCCTTGGAGTTGCCTGTGGTGCCGGAAGTGTAGATGATGGCCGCCAGGGTGTCGGGCTCCAGGGGCGGGAAGGCCGCCGCGAGGTCGGCCGAGGCCGCCGCCTTCCGGGCCTCCGAGCCCGCCAGGGACTCCACGGGAACGGCGAGTCCCCGGAACCGCCCCAGCTTGGGAGCCAGCTTCTCCGAGACCACGGCGGCTTTGGCCTCCGAGTGGGCCGCTATGGAAGCCACCTGGTCCGGGTGGAAGTCCGTGAGGATCGGGACCACCGTGAAGCCCGCGGCGGTGATGCCCAGGTAGGCAACCCCCCATTCCGGCCGGTTTTCCGAGAGCAGGACCACCCGGTCCCCGGGAACCAGGCCCGAGGCTTTCAGCCGAAGGGCTAGGGCAGCCGCCAGGGGGGCCAGCTCCCGGTAGGTGATGGTCAGGCTGTCGTCCACGTTGCCCAGGGCGGGGCGCTCAGCGTAGGTGGCGGAACTCTGGAGCAGTACGTCCCGGAGGGTCATCTTCTGGAGTTTGTACACGGTATACCTTCGATTCTATGCGGTTTGGCTAGGATTCGGAGCCTCAAGGGGTCTCCGAGGAATTCTCACAATAGTGTGACAATAGTACACGGAAACCGGTTGCAGGGGGAGCCCCCGAAAGCCGTGGCCGCCGCCGCCCCGGGCAGGGGACGCTTTTCATTGCTTTCCCCTTTTTTGACGATATAATAAGGATATGTTCCGGTTCTTCGCCCCTATCCCGTTCGCAGGAGAATGTCTATGAAAAGGCTTTCTGCCTTCGTCGTTCCGGCCCTTCTTCTCGCGGTCCTTGTGGGATGCCCGGGGCCTTTTGGTTTCATGCCTTCGCCCGGCGAGACCGCGCTTCCCGCCGATTCCGTGAACGATTCCGCCCGATCCGTCGGGGTCTTCACGTTCGAAACCCTGTTCCCGGTCCGGATCGAACTTGGTATCGACCTCTATGACGTGGACGCGGAAGGCAGGATCCTTCCGGATCCCCTGCCTCCGGGCTCTGCGGAAATCCGGATCTCCCTGACGGACGTCCGGGGTCTGCCGCTGTACCAGGGTACGGCCACCGAGGACGGTGCTCTGGCCGCTACGGTCTACCTTCCATCGGCCCCCGAGCCTGTAACTCTCACGTTGCAAGCTGAGGGTTTCGAGGACAGGACCGTGGTCATCGGGAACATGGTCGAATATGAGAAGATCGACCGCTCCTTGTCCATGAAGAGGGGAACCCTCATGTCCCGTTCCGCGCCGCGGACCTTCTCTCTTTCCACGGTTCCCGTCGCCGGGTCGGCGCTCAAGGTGCCTACGGTCACCATAGCCTTCGAGGACCTCTTCGGGAAGGCCCGGGCGGGGGACGCGGATTACAACGATTTCCTCGCGTCCTACGACATCTCCGAGACTATGGACGAGAAGGGCCGGGTACTGCGCATCGACGTGGAGGCCCGGGCCGTCCGGAAATGGGCCGGGTACAACCACGCCTTCGGGATCCGGATCGATTCCTTCGAGGGGGAAGCGACCCTCTCCGGTGAACTCGTGGGACTGACCGGTCATGTCGTCCCCTTCGGGCGGAGAGTACGTATGCCCGCGGAGATCCCCCTGTTCCTGTGGAGCGCCTCCGCGGTCGGCAAGACCGCTCGGTTCTCCCTGAAATTCGACGTTCCCCAGGTCGTCGCCGAGTCCCTGTCGGCGGAGACCGCCACAGCCGCTCTCTCCAGGCCTCCTTACAATCCCTATCTTTTCGTCCACAACACCCTGCACGACATCCACCTCATAGGACGGGAACCCCTGAGCATCTCCAGGAATCCCGACGACGACTTCGTGGACGCCGAAGGCTTTCCTTGGGCACTCCTGGTCCCCACGGAATGGGAGAGCCCCGCGGAGGGACAGCGCATCGAGGAGGCCTATCCCCGCTTCGAGAACTGGAGAGTCTCCGGCGGCACCGAACACACGGATTGGTACAATTATCCCGGCGAGCCCTGGGAACCCAGCAAGGCGATCGTGTACGTTGCCGGATCCTACAAGTCCGGATTCCAGGATACGGCGGCGTACTGGAAGGACGACGGTACAGCCGTCACCCGGGTCGATCTTCCGGCCGCGGGGCCTTCGGAGGCCCTGGACGTCGTGATCGACGGTGACGGGGTTCTCTACTTCGCGGGATATTCCGCCGGCCCTTCCGGAGACACCGCTGTCTATTGGAAGAACGGGACGAGGGCCGACCTCCAGGAGGGGGGCAGGGCCACGGGGATCGCGGTATCCGGCGGCGCAGTATACGTATCGGGGTACTATTTCGACGGTCTGGAATACGTTGCCGCCTACTGGAAGGACGACGGGACCGTGGTCACCCGGGTCGACCTGAGCGCAGACGGGGAAAACGCCCGGGCCACGGACATCGGAGTGGACACATCCGGGGCAGTCTACGTGTCCGGATATTATTCCACAGGGACCCACGATATCGCGGCGTACTGGCAGGACTCCGGAGCAGGTGCGGTCCGTACGGATCTCTACACCAACAGCCTGGCCCAGGCCAACGGCCTGGCCCTGAGCGGTATGGACGTCCATGTCGCGGGACGATACTTAGACGGTTCGGTCTGGGCGGCTGTCTGGAAGAACGACCCCGCCGGTCTGCGTCCCCTGGATTCCCGGAGCGCCAACGCCAAGGCCGTCATCGTCCTGGACGGCACGCCTCTGGCGGTCGGGGATTACCTGGGAACGGGCTACGTCCGCAGGGCCGCGATGTGGCGGATCGGGAGCACTGTCGAACTGACGACCCTGGACGGGGAGGGGGACAATCCCGCCTTCGCGAACGGATTGACGCTCCTGGACGGGGACGTCTACGTTGCGGGTATTCAGGTGCAAGGTTTCGATCAGGCGGTATATTGGCGGAACGGGACCCTGAAACAGCTTTCGCCGGATACGGAATCCCGGGCGAACGCCTTGGCGGCTGTGTCGCAGCAGTAGTCGAGCATCGGGAAGGAAGGGGCCGCGGGGGTGCGCACGGATCATGGAGGAGCGTCCTATGAATCGGATGAGTATTCCCCTGTCCGTCGTCCTGGTATACTCGGCTCTCGCCGGTTGTTCCTTGTCCGGGGGCGACCCGGGACCTGTGGTCTATGTGGCGGGGTATCATCTTGATGCCTCGAATGTCGCCGCGTACTGGATGGACGACGGTACCGGCATTTCCGAGGTCGACCTGTATACCGGCACGGACTCGGAGGCGACGGATATCTATGTCGATGCTGGAGGTACTGTGTACGTTTCCGGGTACTATTTAAATGGCCTGGAATACGTAGCCGCCTATTGGGTGGACGACGGAGCGACTGTGACCGAGCATATCCTCCACGACTCCAGCGACGCCCAGGCTACGGGGGTATTCGTAGAAGCCGACGGTACGGTATACGTCTCGGGGTATTACGATGATTCGGGGACCGATGTCGCCGCGTACTGGATCGACGACGGTTCCACGGTTGCCCTGCGGGATCTCCACGGCACCAGCGATTCGGCTGCTACGGATATCATCATCGATGCCGGGGGTGATGTGTACGCGTCGGGGTACCGCATCGAGGGTGGATTGCCGATCGCGGTGTATTGGGTCGACGACGGGGTTGTGACGGAGTCGGATATCCATACGGGGCTGTCCGATGCGAACGCGATCTTCGCGGAAGGCGCGGACGTGTACGTCGCGGGCAGATACATGCCGGATGCGACGGTCCTCGCGGCCTATTGGACGGGGTCCGTCTGGAGCGATCTGAGCGCCGCCGCCGGCAACGCGTGGGATCTGGTCCGGTACGGGGGCCAGACGTACACGGCGGGGAATTATCTCTCTGGAGCCGTCCAAAAGGCCGCGTATTGGACGGGGACCGCTGAGAATGGGCTGGCCGGTAACCTTTCCAACTCCTTCGCCTTCGGTATATATGTATTCGAGGGGGATGTGTACGCGGCGGGAGTCCAGAACGACACAAATTCATCGTCCGGTGCAGGCACGGAGGCGGTGTATTGGCGGAACGGAATCCTCACGGACCTGGACGCGGGCGGCGGATCCCGGGGGAACGCGATCTTCGTACGGTAGGCGGCGGAAACCTGTCCTGTTGCAGTTAGCTAGCCGGGCTTCGGTTCCGGATTGTACAGGGGTATCGGACAACCATGACTGAACAAACACGAAGCGGAACCATCAAGAACGGCGGCATCTACATCGGCCGACGGATCGCCTGCCTGGCGCTTCTAATGTGCCTTGCCGCCGTCCCCCTGCTTGCCCAGACCACCTGGACGGCCAACGGAGGGACCACGGACTGGGGCGATGCCTTTAACTGGTCCGCCGGCGTGCCCGGAGCGGCCACCCCCGCGACCATACCCACGAATCCGGTCGGCGGAGCGATATTTCCGATCCTCAACGTGAACGGAACCGCGGGCAGCCTGACCATCGAGGCCGGGGCCAGCGTCGGAGTATCGACGCGCATCCTGACCGTCAACGGCGCACTGACCGGCGCGGGAACCCTGAACGGAAATACGGGCACGGTTTCAGTCACCGGGGACATCACCGTCTCCACCTACAACGCCACCACGGGAAACACCAACGTCGGGGGGGCATTCACACCCGGTGTTTTCGTCCACAACAACGGTACCGTGGTCTTCACGGGCGGAACGGACCCCCAGACCATCGGAGCCTTCACCTACCGGAACGTCACACTGTCTAAAAGTGCGGGGAATGACCGCGTCCGGCTAACCGGTGCAACCACGATCACGACCACCCTCACCATTACCACGGGGACCCTCCAGCTCTTCGGAAACACCCTGAACCTGAACAGCCCCCTCACCATGGCGTCCGCCAACGGAACCCTGAACATCGGACTCACCGGCACCCTGAACGCCGGGGCCAATACCGTGACCGTGAACAACGGTACGATTACCGCCAGCACGGGAACTCTCCAGGCGGGCGGGCTGGTTTTTGGCGGGGGAACCTACACCGCCACGGCCGCCGCCACAGTCACCCTGGGGGCATCCGGCCTTTCCATGACCTCGGGCACGATAACCGCGAACGCGGCCACCATCTCCACCTCCGGGAACGTATCCATCACCGGCGGAACCTTCAATTACAATACCTCCACCCTCCAGATGACGGGCGCCGGCACCACGGTCCGGGTCACGCCTGCCCGGAGACTCTACAATTTCATCGTCGCCCCGGGAGCGGGGAACACCGTTTCCATCAACACCGACGCCCTATCCGTGGCGGGCACCCTGACCCTGACCAGCGGAACCCTCGCGGCGGGCGCCCTGGGGACCAGCGTGGCCGGGGACTTCGTGCGGACCGGGGGGGCTTTCACGTCCACGGGCACCCTGACCTTCAACGGTACGGCGGCCCAGGCCTTCAACCCTACGGGCTCGACCTTCGGGAGCCTGACTGTGAACAACACCGGCCCGAACATCGTGACCCTGGGCGCGGGATTGACCTTGCCGGGTACCCTGACGGTATCCAGTGGTACCCTCGCTGTCGGGAACAACCCTCTCACCGTGGCTCTTACGACCGGGAATTCGGGCACCATCACCCTGGGCACCCAGCCGGCGACCTTCACCGGTCTAGTAACCAATGCCGGGGGCACGCTGACCGGGGTGAGCGGCGCTATCACCCTAACGGCCGGCATTTCCGGCGGAACGTTCACGGCCACCAGCGGCACGACCCTTGTGGGCGGGGTATTCACCCCGGGCGTCTTCATCAATAACTTCGGCCTTGTCCGGTTCAACGGGGCAACCCCCCAGAGCGTCGGATCCTATAGTTTCGACGATCTGGAGATCGACAACCCGACGGGTGTATCCATCACCGCGGGACCCGTGACCGCCACGGGAATCATGACGCTTTCCTCCGGAACCCTGGCCGCCGCGGGCTTCGCCGTGAACGTCTCGGGCGACCTCGACTTCGCGGGAGGATCGATGACGAGTTCCGGGACCGTGACGGTCTCCGGGGACATCGTCCGTTCGGGAGGAGGGTTCTCCTCGACGGGTACCCTGGTCCTGGCGGGGACGGCTGCGCAGGCGGTGGACTTTACGGGATCGACTCTCGCCGGACTTTCCGTGACCAAGACCGGCGGCACCGCGACGGCGGGGTCGGACTTCAGCGTCGCAACGTATTCGCAGACCAGCGTCGGCGGGACCTTCTCGGTGCCCGGAGCTCGGACGATGACGGTGACGACGTCGGCGACCGTAACCGCGGGGACCCTGGACCTCGTGGGGCCTTATGCCGGGGCCGGGGCGATCTTCACGGTCAACGGCCTCAACGGAGCCGTCACGGTCGGGACGAACGCCTTCGTGACCGGCGCGATGACGGTGAGCGCAGGAAGCTTCACGCAGACCGGGGACAACGCCGGCAACGCCAACACTCTTGCCGGTCTTTCCGTGAGCGGAGGGACCTGCACCTGGGATTCCGCCTTGGACGGAGGGACGCTGACGGTGAGCGGTACTTGCGCCCAAAGCGGAGCGGGGGTATTGGCGTTCAACCTGAAGAACGTCACCCTGGGGACGGGATTCTCCGGGTCGATCGAGTTCTACGACCTGATCATCCCGGCGGGAGTGACGCTGACGCCAGCGGCGGGATCCACCATCACCGTACGCCGGAGCATGACGATCCAGGCGGGCGGGAACTACGTCACGACGAACAATCCGACCCTGGTGCTGGGCGGCGGGAACAGCGTCGCCGGCGGGACGTACACGGACGCGAACGACTCGGTGAACCTCGGGACGGTCACCGTGAGCGGAGCATTCGACAAGGCCCTGGCGACGAACATGCGTACCGGGGCTTTGACGATCACGGGAGCGGCGCTGAACCTGTCGGGGAGAAACCTGACAACGACGGGAGCGATCACGGGGACAGGGTCCCTCGTGGCCAGCGGCGCGGAGGCGGTGACCGTGGGCGGTTCCATGACGGTGACGACCTTCACCCCGGCGAGCTCGACGGTGACCTTCAACGGGGCGGCGGCGAGCGGGTGCTCGGGGTACACGTTCCACGACCTGGTGATGAATCTTGGGGCGGCGGCGACGACGCTGACTCCGTCGGCTGGAATCACGGTGACGAACGGGTTCACCCAGACCCGCGGGAATTTCTCGGCCGGAACGTTCACGCACGGGATCGCGGGGGCGTGGGATTCGTCGAACGCAAACGTGAACTTCACGCCCGGGACGAGCACGATCCAGCTGACGTCCGCGGCGCCCGGGATAACCACGCGTGCGGGGCAGAGCTTCAACAACCTGACCCTGAACTCTGGCGGGACCCTCGGCTCGGCGGTGACGGTGAGCGGTTCGTTCACGGCCGCGAACGGGGGAGCCGGAGGCGCCCTTGGACTTGCCGGGTACACCCTGACGGTGGCCGGGAACCTGAATCTTCGGCCAGGGGCCGTGGGTGCGACGCTGACAGCGGGAACGTCGGCGGTGGTGCTGAACGGTGGGGCCCAGACCCTGACGACGAACGCCCAGGACTTCTACGACCTGACGCTTTCCGCGGGGGCCGGGGCCGTGACGGTTGCGGGGAACCTGATCGCGACGAATATCCTCACCGTCGGCGCGGGCCGTACATTGGACTTGGCGGCCAACAACGCTTCGCTTTCGATCACGAACGGGACGACGAACGGCGGGACGATCCTGCAGGGAACCGCGGCCGCGACGTTCACGGGGCTGGTCTCGAACGCCGGGGGTACCCTGAGCGGCGGGAGCGGTACCATCACCCTCACGGCTGGTATTACCGGCGGCAATTTTACAGGCACCACCGGGACTGCCTTCGTGGGAGGTGTTTTTACTCCGGTGTTTACCCATAACTCCGGAACCGTGGAGTTCGACGGAGGGGCCGCCCAGACTTTCGGAGCCTATACGTTCAGCAATCTCACGATCAACAACCCGGCGGGTGTATCGGCCACCGGCGCCGTCACTGCGGCCGGAAACCTCGTCCTTTCGTCCGGCGTTTTCGACGTGGCGGGAAACGCCTTCAATCTCGCAGGAAATGCAAGCCACGCCGCCGGGTCCCTTGCTTCGACCGGCACCGTCACCCTGAACGGTGCGGCGGCCCAGGGCATCGATCTATCAACCTCCAGTCTGAACAACCTTACGGTTGCCAACGCGGCGGGGGCCTCCCTGACGGATGCCCTCACCCTCGGCGGCAACGTGACAATCAACGCCGGGGCGATATTCTCGACCGGGGGCAACGGGCTCACCGTGACGGGAACCGCCGCCGTGAACGGCGCTTTGAACTTCGCGGGAGCGGGTACTACGACGGTGGGCGGGAACCTCACCGTCGGCGCTGCGGGCACGACGGTCAATCCCGCGGGATCGACGCTCGACCTGAACGGCGCGGCCGCCCAGGTCCTCACCCCCAACGCCCAGACCTTCGGGACCGTGTCCATGACGGGCACCGGGGGCGTATCCATGGTCGGAACGGCGACCTTCGGAAGCCTTTCCGTGAGCGTCGGGGAAGTCTTCACCCTGGGAGGGGCGGCAGCGACGAACCTGACGGTCACCGGCGCATCGACCAACGCGGGCACCCTGACGTTCCGGTCCACCGCCGGGGTCCCGGCGTCCCTGAGCCTGGGTGCGAATTCCTCGAATTCAGGAACCCTCACCCTGGGTGCCTCCAACGCTGCGGGCACGGCGACGCTGTCGATGGCCAACGGGACTACGCTTAACAATACGGGCGGGACGATCCAGGTATCCGCTTCTGCGGGAACGGTCTCGATCGTTTCCCCCGGTACCATGACCCTCAGCGGGAACCAGCTCGACCTGAACGGCTTGACCCTCCACGTGAACGGGTTCTCCACCGCCGTAGCCCACACCCTGGACCCCTCGGATGTCCTGATCCTGGACGGGACCGCGACCTTCTCCGGAGGGCTCACCCTTAACGGAGCGGGAGCCCTGGTCGACGTGGGCGCGCAGACCCTGAACGTCTCGGGAGGGACCGGTTTTACCTTGACAGACGGTGATGCCCAGGTCACCACCGGCACGATCAACGCCACCAGCGGCCTCACGGTGACGGCCGGCACGGCAAGCGCGACCACCGGGCGGATCAACACGGGCGCCTCGGCGGTGATTCTGGCGGCCGGCGGCTCGATCACCTTAACGGGAGCGGGGGTTCCCTCCCTCTCCTGCGGGGCCGTTACGAATGCCGGCACCATCACCCTGGCGGGAGGCACCGCCTCCACCGGATCCGTGACGAACACGGGCACGATCACCTTCGGAACCGCGGCCGGAGCGGTATGGACGGCGGCGGGGTTCTTCACCAGTTCAGGCACCGTCAACAACACTTTCTCGAACACGATTTCGGCCGGAGGGAGCGTAGCTATCTCGGGGACCTTCGCGACGCCCCTCAACTCGACGCTCAGAATGACCGGGAGCCCGACCAATCTGAACGCCGCCGTCCTCCTGGGGAATTTCATAGCCAATGCGGGCGGAACCATCACCCTGGCCGCGAATCTCGGCCTGGCGAACGACCTGACGATTCAGACCGGGACTCTCGCCTCCGGAAACTTCACGATCACCATCGCCGGCAACTGGACCAACGCGACGGGGGTCCTCACGCGCTTCACCCCCGGCCTGGGCCTCGTGGAATTCACCGATCCCGTCGAGGCGGTCGTCTCCGGGCCGAATCAGTGGTATAACCTGCGGTACAACCAACCGGGGGGAAGGATCCGTTTCCAGCGGAACAACATTCAGCGCATCGTTGCGGGCGGGACGTTCCAGGCGATCGGGACGATCGCGAATCACGTGACCATCACCCGGGACGACCTGGGGGACGACGGGGCCGACCTGAACTGGCTGACCGGCGTACCTCCCGATCCGACCTTGATGTGGCAGTTGGATAAGACGGGCACGGGGAATCTGGACTTCCAGCACGTCGACGTCTGGTACAGCGACGCCCGGTCGAATCCCATCGCCTACAACAGCCTGTACGTCACCCTCAGGACCGTGATACCCGACGATCTGCCCGTGGCCGGGGAGCAAGGATTGACCTGCTACGCCTGGTTCAGCGGCATGACGGTCGTGTACAGCTACACCGAAGATTCGGATGACGACGGGCGCATCGACCGTATCCGGGTTACCGCCCAGGGTGCCCTGAATATGGACTTCTCGGATCTCGCCGTCGACGTCGCCGGGTACGACATCGACACCACCCAGGGAGTGAACGGATTCACGGGCGTGGTAGGCGATCCGGAATTCTACATCCACCTGGTCGAAAAGCCGTACCTGGACAGCTCGAGGACCCCCAGTTGGACATTCACGAACAACACGGCTCTCAAGAGCAACGCGGCCTTCCCGAACGACTATACGTTGGTATTGAACCTCGCGGATCCGATGATCCCCGCGGACACCGTGCCTCCGAGAATCGCCTACACCCTCGCCGTACCGTCCGCACCGGATGTGTTCTTCGCGTTCAACGAGACGGTGGAACGAGCGGGAGGCGGCGTGCTCACCGCCGCGGAGATACCCGGTTCGGTATCCGTATCTCTGCCCGGCTTGATCGGTGACGGCGACGTCTACGGAGTTCTGGCCGCGTACGGCGGGGCTATATCGGTGGCGAACATAGTCGGCGAACTCGCCCGGACGGTGGACGCCGGTATAACCGACCAGGCGGCGCCCCTGTACGATTGGTCGACCGACCCGGTGGCTTCCGCCTATATCACCACCGTCCCCTCCTACCCAGCGGGCTCCCTGCCCAATCCCATCAGCCTGACCTCCAACTCCCACCGCGTCTCGGACCTCCTGGTCTCCGTGCCGCCCTCGGACACGGTCGGGGCCTGGAGCCAGGTCAACCCGAACTCCTTCTTTGTCTGGCCTCTCTGGGCCAAGGACGAGGCCTACGTGCCCGGCGTGCCCGATGTGGACTACCCGACGATCCCGGAGCTGGACGCCTCGGGGCAGTACGTGGGCTTCGTCCGGCTCTTCGACGGGTCACGGTTCCTCCGGGACCAGGACTTCGACATGCAGGTGGAGGACGCCCTGGGTCTGGGTTCGGCGCCGGAGCTTCTCTATAAATCCGACGTCCCGGACACGTTCTTGAGCGCGGTGCC
The DNA here is from genome assembly GCA_041738475.1 of Treponematales bacterium. GTDB lineage: Bacteria > Spirochaetota > Spirochaetia > Treponematales > UBA12059 > JAAYUR01. Next base: position 3,672 of record JBGSPT010000154.1, on the reverse strand, counting down.
GGGCATCTGGCTGCCGACCTACGCGGAGCCGGACTTTTCCGGCCTGGCCTCCTATCCCTACGGGGGATTCTCCACGAACCCGGGGGCCGGGGCGACGCCGATCTGGGATTACACGTTCCCGGCCTCGGACCTGGAGATCTACGACCGGGCCCGGTTCGAGTTCTACTTCCGCCTGCCCGGGTACCCCGCGGACCTCTACGCGGGCCGCCTGGACATGGATCCCGATGCCTTGGCCATTCCCGCGGACTGGTACCTGAGGGTGCGGCCTTTCGGAATCCTAATCCGCAACGTGGTCACCCAGAAAGGCGGGGTCTCGATCCTGAACAACGTGATCGACCCGACCGGGGGGGAACGGACCCGCCTGCACTACACCATCGCCCAGTCGGGCCCGGTGAACATAACGGTATTCACCCTGGACGGGGACGTGGTGCGCTCCTTGCAGAGGGGGACCATGACCCCCGGGGACTACACGGCCTCCTGGGACGGCCGGAACCGGGCCGGAGACCCCGTGGCCCGGGGGATGTACTTCATCCGCATCGTGGCACCGGGAATCGACGAGATCCGGAAAGTGATGGTGGTGCGGTACTAGGCTGCCGCGCCCGGCCTTGGAACCATCGGGCGGACAGGATTAACAGGATTTGGAGAGGATGGACAGGATAGGTTGAGTGGTATCAACACCCGGAATCTATCTTGTTCATCCATCTTCCATCCTGTGCATCCTGTCCGAATTCTCCGCTAGACCCTTTTCCCCCGTGCCCTCCGTGGTGAGTCGTCTAAAACTCTTTTCTTGCCCCCCGGCGGGTTTCTGGCTATACTCGATCCCGATCCTTGTCCCGATCCCGAGGAGGGAACTCCGTGAAGATCCTCATGGTATCCAGCGAGGCGACCCCCTTCGCGAAGTCCGGCGGCCTGGCGGACATGGTCGGCGCCCTGACCCGGGCCCTGGACCGGGCGGGCCACGACGTCCGCATCGTCCTCCCCAGGTACTACTGCGTTCCCAAGACGACCCTCAGGAAGCTGGACGGATCCCTCTGCGTCCCCGTGGGCTGGGGGGAGGAGTGGTGCGCGGTCTACGAGTCGACTCTCCCGGGTTCCGGGGCGCCGGTCTACTTTCTGGACCACGAGCGGTTTTTCGGCCGGGACGGGATCTACGGTACCAAGGAGGAGACGGATTTCCGGGACAATCCCCAGCGCTTTTCCTTCTTTTCCCGGGCCGCCTTCCAGCTCTGCCGCAAGCTCGATTGGATCCCCGACGTCCTACATGCCCACGACTGGCCCGCGGGCCTGGTGCCGGTCTACCGGCGCTTCGTGGAATCCGAGTCCGAGTTCTCCCGGACCGCCACGGTCTTTTCCATCCACAACCTGGGCTATCAGGGCATCTATTCAAAGGAGATCTTCCCCTATTTCCGGCTTCCCTGGGACCTTTTCCACAAGGCCGGCTTGGAGTATTACGACGCCATCAACCTGCTTAAGGGTGCCCTGGCTTCCTCGGACCAGCTGTCCACGGTTTCCCCCACCTACGCCCGGGAGATCCAGACCCCGGAATTCGGGTGCTCCTTGGACGGCCTTCTCCGGTCCCGGAGCTCGGACCTGATAGGCATCCTGAACGGGGTGGACTTCGACGACTGGGACCCCGCGACGGACCGCCACCTCCCCGCCCACTACTCCGCCGCGGACCTGTCCGGCAAGGCGGCGTGCAAGGCCGCCCTCCAGCGGGAGTTCGGCCTTCCCGAGGACCCGGACGTTCCCCTGGTCGGCATGGTCACCCGGCTGACGGACCAGAAGGGCATCGGAGAGCTCTTCGGCCCTCTCTACGGCAGCGCCTTCCGGATCTGCACGGACATGATCCTCCAGGTGGTCCTCCTGGGCTCCGGGGACCGGTGGTGCGAGGACGAGGTCCAGAACCTTTCCGTCCGGCTGCCCAACTTCCGCGCCAAGATCGGGTACTCCGACCGGATCGCCCACCTCATCGAGGCGGGATCGGATTTCTTCCTCATGCCAAGCCGCTACGAGCCCTGCGGGCTCAACCAGATGTACTCCCTGCGCTACGGGACCCTTCCCATCGTCCGGCGGACCGGAGGGCTCGCGGACACGGTGGAGAACTACCGCCAGGACACGGGGGAGGGGACGGGTTTCCTCTTCGACCTCCTGACTCCCCGGGCGGTCTACGACACCGTGGGCTGGGCGGTCTGGGCCTATTACAACAAGAAGGGCCACATCGCCGCGATGCGCGAGCGGGCTATGACCCGGGAGTTCACCTGGGACCGGGCGGCGGGCGAATACGGCGAGCTCTACGCCCGGGCTCTCCGGCGGGTTCGGGGGGACTGAGGGGCGGACCAGGAGATCAGGATGGCCAAGGATACGAAGGTATACGACTACAAGGCCGGAGCCGTGCGGGACCGCCTGGCCTCGGAATTCCGGAAAAGCCGCGGGGAAGCCACGGTGGCGGACCTGGCGGTCCGCACGGGCCTTCCCAAGTACCAGGTGGAGACCGAGGTCCGGGCGGTGGCGGACGAGTACGGTGCCCGGCTCCGGGTGACCGAGAGCGGTGAGATCCTCTACTCCTTCCCCCGGGGGCTCCACAGCCGGTACCGGGGCTTCGGTCCCGGGATGAAGCGCTTCGGAAAGGGGCTGCTCAAGGCGGGCGCCGCGGCCGCGGCCTTCCTGTTCAAGGTCTGGATCGTGGTCATGCTGGTGGGATACTTCGTCCTCTTCCTGGCCCTGACCCTGGCGGCCCTGGCGGCGTCCATAGCCGCCCAGACCGCGGGGAACCGGAATTCCCGGGGCCGGAGCCGCGGGGGCGGAGGAGGCTTGGTCTTCACCGGGCGCATCCTGGAGCTCTTCGTCCGGATCTGGTTCTACGGCGAGCTTTTCAAGAGCCCGGAACGGCGGTACTACGACCGGGAACGCCGTCTTGCCCGGTCCCGGGACCGCCGCCCCCTGCACAAGGCGGTCTTCTCCTTCGTCTTCGGGGACGGGGACCCCGACGAACCCTGGTCGGAGACGGAAAAGAAGGCGGTGGTCGCCTTCATCCAGGCCAACCGGGGGATGATCTCCCTGGAGGAGTTCATGGTCCTCACGGGCCATCGTCCCGCCGAGGCCGAGGACGCGATCAACCGCTACCTCTACGAGTTCGAGGGGAGTCCCGAGGTCACCGCCGACGGGACCATCTACTACTTCTTCCCCGCACTCCTGCGGAGAGGGGACGAGCGGGACCGGACTTTCGGCGGATCGGCTCCCCTGAAGCGCCTGGTTCCCTTCTCCTCCAATCCCCGGAAGGCCAACGTCTGGTTCGCGGCCCTGAACGGAGTCAACCTGGCCTTCGGCTCCTTCTTCCTGGTCAACGCCCTCTCCCGGGGCGTACCCCGTCTCCCTCCCGGGGCCGAACGCCTGCCCGCTGATTTCTACCTCATCGTGTACGCATTGATCTCCCGGGTCGCCGCGGACCCCCTGTCCGCGGTCCTCTGGGGTCTGGGCTTCGTGCCCGCGGCCTTCGCGGTCCTCTTCTACCTGGTCCCCTTCCTCCGCTCCCTGCGGCTGGCCCGGACCAACGAGGCGATCAAGGAGCGGAACCTCCGGAAGCTGGTCTACGCTCGGGCCTGGGACGAGCCGGGCAGGGTGGATCCGGCGGAAGTGCGGGGCGCGGACGAGGCGTCCCGGCCTTCGGACGGG
>JBGSPT010000146.1:0-9662 GCA_041738475.1 Treponematales bacterium | reverse complement strand
CCGGCCGCGGCGCATGCGGCGGGTGACGGGAATGCCCGCGGATTCCAGCAGGGTCACCGCATCCTCCACCGCGCGCCGGGAGGGTTCCCGGTAGGGAAGTTCAGGCACGGGATTCCAGGGGATCAGATTGACCTGAACCTTGAGAGGCCGGGACCAATCCGCGATCGCGCGGATGTCCTCGGGCCGGTCGTTGACCCCGCCGATCAGGACCGCCTCCAGGGTGATGCGGTCGTTCGTCTTCTCCTGGTAGTACACCAGGGCGTCCCGGAGCTCCGGGAGACTGTCGGTGCGGCTGACGGGCATCAGGGAGGCCCGGACGTCCTCCACCGCGGAAGTGAGGGACACGGCCAGGCGCACCCGGGGACCCGAGTCCGCGAGATCCCGGATGCCTTCGGTAAGACCGCAGGTGGAGATCGTGATTTTGCGCAGGGATAGCCCGATGCCGTCCGGGTGGGAGAGGAGCTCCACGCTTTTCCGGACCCGGGCCAGGTTCAACAGGGGCTCTCCCATGCCCATGAACACGAGATTGGAAGGGCGGCCGAACATCCGCGAAAGGTGGAGATACTGCTCCACGATCTCGAAGGCCTCGAGGTCCCGGAGGAAGCCGAGGGCCCCGGTCTTGCAGAAGGCGCAGCCCATGGGGCATCCGACCTGGGTCGAGATACAGGCGGTCTTCCGCCCCTCGATATCCGTAAGGAGCACCGTCTCCACCGCCGCCCCGTCCGGAAGCCGGAGCCTGAGCTTGACCGTCCCGTCCTCGTCGCTGAACCGTCCGTCCACCGACGTTCCCAGGAGGGCGGGGAAGAGACCGGACAGGCGCTCCCGCTCCGGGGCCGGCAGGTTGGTCATGTCCTGGAAGGACAGGGCTCCGCCCTGGAGCCACTTGAACACCTGGGTTCCACGGAAAAGCTTGTCGAAGCCGCAGGCCGCGGCTACCTCATGGGGGAGGAGTTCGGCGAGGCGGTTCTCCACGGTTAGGCGCGCTGCACCCTTGCGATCAGGTCCTGGATATACGGGTTGCGTATCCCCAGACGCTGGAAGTCCGCAAGGGTGTCCAGGGCTTTCTGCTTCTCCCCCGTGGCAAGATAGCATTGGCCCAGTTCGAGGTAGAGGCGGTAGTTCTTGGGATCGTTCCCGATGAGCTTGCGCAGGGACTCGATGGCGTCCTCGGTCTTGCCCTGGAGCCTGGCGATCACCGCCAGACCCAGTACCGCGTATACGTCGAATTCGATGTTCAAGGCCCGCTCGTAGTACTCCGTAGCCCGAGGGTAATCGCCCAGGGCGCGATACGCGTCCCCCGCACGGGTCAGGATGACCTTGTTACGGGGATCCTGGGCCAGGATGCGGTCCCAGTGCTCCAGGCTCCTCGCAGAATCCCCGGTTCCCCGGAAGCAGTCCGCGAGCCCGAAGAGGGCGTAGAAGTTGCCCGGTTCCTTGTCCAAGGCCTGCTCGAAATACGGGACCCCCCGGTCGAACTGCTTGAGCTTGCGGTAGCAGTTACCGATGGAGGTCAGAACGCGTATGTCAACGGCGGAACCCTGGAGATCCACCATGCGCTGCCAATACTGGAGGGCGTCCTTGTATTCCTTGAAATCGTAGTGGAGGTGGCCCAGGCCGATCAGGGCGTAGGGGTTGTCCGTCTCCATCTCCAGCACCCGAAGGTAGATGGCCTTGGATTTCCTAAAATCGCGGACCTTCCGGTAGGCGTCGGCGACCCTGGTGAGGACGGTGATGTTCTTGTTGTCGTGGAGGAGATACTGTTCCCAGATCTCGATGGCCATCTGGTACTGGTTCAGGGCTTTATAGCAGTCCGCCAGGCCGAAGAGGGCGTAATTGTTGCCCGGATGGTACACGAGGCATTTCTTGTAGGAATCCACGGCCTCCCGATAGGTCCCCCGCTTGCGGGCCGCGTCGCCGATACCCACAAGGGCGTAGTTGTTCTCCGGTTCCTTTTCGAGGATCTTACGGAAGCATTCCTCCGCATCCCGAACCCGGTTCTCCTTGAGGTATTGGTATCCCTTCTTGGAGAGTTCCGAGATCTCCACGAGTTCGGGAGGCTGGGATCCGGAAGGGGTATCCATGGGATCGGCACCGGGATTCTCATTGTCGGGATGATTGGTCATCTTGATCCTCTTCATGGAGTAAGTTTTGAACTACCTGGGCCATTTTTTCGATCAAGGCCCCGCTCCGATCGTCGTCATGGGCCAGTTTGTACATTTTCAAGGCTTCCACGGGCTTGTGATGTTCCCGGTACCAATCCCCCACCCGGATGAGTCCGTCCGAGTATCCCGTTGTCTGGAAGAGCCTCCGGGCCTGATCGATCTCACCCGCGTTGAAAAACTCGTTTCCCCGCCGGTTGAGCTGGACCTTGCTGGCGGTTTCCAGATCATCCTTGGGGACGTCCGTGGTCTTGATGAGGCCTTCCCCGGGGAACCTGTCGAACTCTTTTTTTGCCATAATCAAGGTTGAACTATACTAAAATCGGCTCCAATAATCAACATAGTGCCATTGATATCCATTTTGTCCAGAAATTCCGAAACTACCGCGGTATGGTCTAAATCATGAGCAGAGGCTTCCCGGAGGGGTCTATGATGGATGAGCCGGATCGCGGCGTGGAGTCGCTGAAGGGGTTGGACGAATTCGTCGCGCCGGGGTTTCCCGGAGGGTTTGAATTTCCCGGAGAATCCCCGGGCGGAGCCGAAGGGCTCCGCGGAAACGCCCCGGCCGAGGATCCGCGAGGCCTGCGATTGAGATCCTTTCTGCGCAGCCTGGATTATTAGATTCGCGGCCGGGTACCGTTCAGGGGTTGCCGGAGTCGCCGTACGAGTAGAACCGCACCCGCGAACGCCCGTATTTCCGTTCGTCCGTAGTGACGAGATGTCCCGAACGCTCCGGGGGGACGTCCTCGTCGGGATAATGAAGAAGCACCAAGCCTCCCGGAACCACGAGCCCCCGATCGGAAACGGTTTCCAGCAGATCCGCCCGATGGCCGTACGGAAAAGGCGGATCCAGGAAGATCAGGTCAAACCGGTCCTTGGTCCGGCGCAGGAACAACTCCGCCGCCATCCGGTGGCAGAGTATCCGCCGCTCCGCGAGGGCGACATTCCGGAGCAGCAGGGGGAATTTATCCCGGTCTTTTTCTACGCACTCCACGGGATCGGCGCCCCGGCTGGCGGCTTCCAGGGCCAGGATGCCGGATCCCGCGAAGAGGTCCAGGAAGGATCTGCCGCTCAGGTCTCCCAGGACCGCGAAGACCGATTCGCGCATCCTGTCCATGGCGGGCCGTATCTCCAGGCCGCCCCGGGGAACGGAGATGGACCGACCCCGGAGGTATCCGCCGGTTACCCTCACGGGAGCCTCCCGGCGAGGCCCGGATCCCCTGCCCGGACCCGGCAGCACGGTCCTCGGGACTTGGCTCTCACCGATTCCGCTCCCGGAGTTCCCTCCGGGTATCCCTTTCGACGTCCCTGTCCTTGATGGCGGCCCGTTTGTCCGCGGCCTTCTTGCCCTTGCACAGCCCCAGGCTGACCTTTACACGGCCGTTCTTGAAGTAGAAGGACAGGGGCACCAGGGTGAATCCCCTCTCGTCGACCTTTCGCTTGAGGCGCTTGATTTCCTGCTTGTGCAGGAGAAGCTTGCGTTTGCGGTCCGGATCGTGATTGAAGACGGAGGAGAAGACGTACTCCGCCACGTGGAGGTTCCGGATCCAGACCTCGCCGCCCTCGATGACCGCGAAGGCGTCGGGGAAGGAGATCTTTCCGAGGCGGAAGGACTTTACCTCGCTCCCCACGAGCTCGATGCCGCACTCCAGGTCCTCTTCGACCTCGTAGTTGAATCGGGCCTTGCGGTTAAGCGCTATAAGCATGGTAGAGGATTATAGGAACCCGCCGGAAGCCTTGTCAACGCGGGCTAAAGATGGTACCGTTCCGCCCGAGCATCCAGTTCATCCGTCGACCCTATGACCGGCTCGGGGCGATACGGCTAGGAGCGTATGCGTAGAAGATCCCCGTATTCTGAGCAACGGATCAAGCGCCTGACCCTAAAGCGGCGCCTGGGCATCCTCCTCCTCCTGTTCCTGGCCTACGAGGTGACCACGGGCCTCTTCCTTGCCCCGTACCGGGTGGAATCCGAGTCGATGGCACCGACCCTCTCCCCGGGCGATCACATCCTCGCCTTTCCCCTGGCCTTCGGACCCCGAACCCTGTTCCTTTCCAGGCCGCTCCGAGGTGTTTCCGACCCTCGTCGGGGGGATCTGATCGTGATGGAAGCGCCGTTCCACGAGCGCGACCCCTGGTATCTTGAGGCCGCGGATTCGGTCGTGCGGTTTTTTACCCTCCAGAGGGTGTCCCTTTCGGCGTCCCGGGATCGATTGAACGGGGTTTCCGTGAAGCGGGTGATCGGCCTTCCCGGGGATTCCCTGTACATGAAGGACAACGAGGTCTATATCAAAGTTTCCGGGAGTCCCCACTATTTGACGGAATACGAAGTCTCCGGGCGGGTCTACGAGGCCGAGGGGCACAGCGTACCCGAGGGTTGGCCGGATTCCCTCCCCCTGTCGGGTACGGTTCCGGAATTAACCCTGGGGGAAGGGCAGTATTTCGTCCTCGGGGACAAGCGCACCAGCGCCCTGGATTCCCGGGCCTTCGGCCCCGTGGACCGAACCCGGTTCCGGGCCCGGGTCATCCTTCGCTACTGGCCTTTCAGATCTTTCGGGATTCCGTGAACCCCGCCGTATCCCTTCCGGACGATCCCGGCCTTTACCTTCACGTGCCCTACTGCGCCGGCAAGTGCGGATACTGTTCCTTCCATTCTCTGCCCCTGGGGTCTTGTCCGGACTCCGAGCCGGAGAGGATGACGACGGCTCTGCTTGGAAGGGCCCGCGCCCTGGCGGATCGTTTCGGCGTGCCGGGTTTTTCCACGGCATACATAGGCGGCGGAACCCCGACGGCGCTTCGCCCTTCGGTCCTCCGGAGCTTCCTCGAAGGCGCAGCCCGACTCAGGCCGGGGACCCCCTTCCGGGAGTGGACCGTCGAGGCCAATCCCGAGAGCCTTTCCGCCTTGACGCTCAGGATCCTGGGGGACGCTGGGGTGGACAGGATAAGCCTTGGATTCCAAAGCGGCCGGGAGGAGATCCTCCGCGGGGCGGGAAGGAGCGCCGGCGTCTCCGAGGGACTCCGGGCCCTGGAGACGGCGGCGGACTGGAAGGGGCGCCTTTCGGTGGACCTGATGATCGGCTTGCCGGGTCAGGATCCCGAGGGGGTGCGGGCGGATATCGAGAGGGCCGCCGCCGCGGGGGCGGAGCACCTTTCGATCTACGGTCTCACGGTGGAAGAGGGGACTCCCCTGGAGGCGGCGGTTCGGGAAGGCTCCGTGGACCTTCCCTCGGAGGAGCTTGAAGCGGACCTTTGGTCCGCGGTGAAGGAAGCCTGCGGTTCCGCGGGGTACCTGCGGTACGAGGTCTCGAACTGGGCCCGGCCCGGGGCCGAATGCAGGCACAACCTGAAATACTGGAGGGGCGGCGAGTGGATCGGCGCGGGTCCCTCCGCGGTTTCCTCGGTACCCCTGCCGGACGGAGGCACCCTACGGATCCAGGAAACCCGGGATCACGAAGCCTACCTCCGGGACCCCGGGGCTTGCGCCCGGGAGGAGATCGTCCCCCCCGCCACGGCCGCCTTCGAGGCGGTCATGACGGCCTTCCGGACCCGGGAAGGCCTGGATTCCCCGGCCTTCCTCGGCCGGTTCGGATACTACCCGGAAGACCTCCTCTCGGATGCCTTCGCCAAGTGGGGCGCCCTCCTGGAGCCGGGGCCCCGGGGGCCCGCGCCGTCGGACAGGCTCCTGGACATATTGAATCCCTTCCTCCTGGATTGCCTGTCCGAGATGGAGGGTAGGGCGGCGGGGCGTACCCGCGCAGCGGGAGGCCGGGCATGAACATACTTTCGATACAATCCCATGTCGCCTACGGATGCGCGGGGAACCGCGCCGCGGTCTTTCCCCTCCAGCGTCTGGGCTTCGACGTCTGGCCCGTCAATACAGTCCAGTTCTCCAACCACATGGGCTACGGCGCCTGGGAGGGGGACGTCTTTCCTGCGGACCATGTAGCCCGGGTGTTCCGGGGGATCGAGGAGCGGGGGGTCCTCCCGGAATGCTCCGCCGTCCTTTCGGGGTTCCTGGGGGATCCCGGCATCGGCGGTATCATCCTGGAGGCCGCGCAGGCCGTGAAGCGTGCGAATCCCGGGGCCCTCTACTGCTGCGATCCCGTGATGGGAGACTACGATCGGGGAGCGACGGTACATCCGGGCATCCCGGAGTTCCTCAAGACCCGCGCCGTGGGGACCGCGGATATCGTAACCCCGAATCAGTTCGAGGCTGAAATCCTCTCGGGAGTACGGATTCGGAGCGTAGGGGACGCGAAGCGAGCGGCGGAAGTCCTGCACGGACTGGGACCGCGGCTGGTCCTGGTCACGAGCTTCAAGCCGGACCCCGGTGCGGACGGATCCATCTCCCTCTTCCTGAGCGGCCCGGAAGGTACCTGGGTGCTGACGACCCCGGAGCTTCCCCTCCATCCGCCCCTGGTAGGGGCGGGGGATCTGACCGCCGCGCTGTTCCTGGGACACTACCTGCGGACCGGCGACGCGAGGGATGCGCTGGAACTCATGGCGGCCACGGTCTTCACAGTCCTGGAACGCACGGTCCGGGACGGATTCCGGGAGCTCAGACTCGTCCAATGCCAGGACGGGATCGCGAGTCCCGTACGGGCGTTTCCCGCGGTCCCGGTTTGACGGGATCCGGGCGTCCCGAAGCAGCGCCTTCGGGACGCCCGGTGTCGAATCCGGCCCCGGTGACTACTTCTTCCGGGGGATGACGGGGCTGAATTCCTGGGGATCCGGAACCCCGAAGCCGCCCAGTTCGGTATTGGAGGCGCGCATCCATGTCTGGTTTCGTCCCAAGAATCCCAGGCCCTTCAGCTGTCCCCGGACGATGAGCTTTTCCCCGTCCTTCCACAGCCGGCAGTCGTACTCGTCCCCGGACTCGGGATCCAGGATCTGGCCCCGCCATTCCTTGCCCTTGTCCTCCAGACGGTAGACGAAATCGAGGCCCGCGTAGAAGGGATCCCCCGCCAGTTTCTCCGCCTTCTCGGTTCTGTTATCCAAGGTGTCCTTGATGGAGCCCGTCTCCTTGTCGATGGTGGCCACCATGCGACCGAAGAGTTTTCCGTCGTGGAGGTACAGGAGGACGTAGCCCCGGGGCTTCCCGGTCTTGTCGTCGATTATCTTCCAAAGGCCGCGGACATCGTCCGCGGCGAAGGCCGGGGCGGCGATCGCCAGGGCGAGTACGGCCGCGGCGAAGGCCAGGATCCATCGGGAACGGCGCATGGAATTCTCCTTTTGTTGACATAAAGGCCAAGAATGTCGGCCTTTACGGGTTGGGCCCGAGTATAGGCCGGGCCTGCGGAAAAGTAAAGCTCGGGGAGCGGTCCGGGTTTCAGACGAAGAGCTCGTAGCGGTCCGAGAGGAAGTCCGCGGCCGCCTCCTCCGCCATGCCCAGGTTGTACAGCCGCTCGGCGCCCACGGTGCTGGGAGGTCCGTGACCGGGGAGTATCAGGCAGTCCTCGGATTGGGACAGGACCCTCCGTTCGATGCCCTCCCGAAGCAGGGCGTTGCCGTACCGGCTGAGGGTATGGCCGATCATGCCCGCTTCCAGGGTGTCTCCGGTGAATAATAGCTTGTCCACCTTGTACACGATGGAATCCGAGGAATGGCCGGGTACGGAGAGGGCTTCCACCCGCATGCCGCAGAGATCGATCACGTCCCCGTCGTGCAGGACCGTGCATCGGATGTCCCGGACCTCGGTGTTGCTGGAGAACACCCGGGCATCGTAGATACGCAAAAGGGTGGAGAGCCCACGGACATGGTGGATGTGGTTATGGGTAACCAGGACGGCGCGAACGTAATACCCGTTGGATTCGATGAAGTTGAGGAGGTTTTCCGTGAACTCCGCGGGGTCCACCAGCAGGGCGTCTCCGCCGGACTCGTTCCCCACGAGGTAGACGTTGGAGAATCCGTACAGCGAGTAATGGAAGAAGACCTTCACGATTCCTCCTCCAGCTCGATGTCGAATACCGCTTCCTGTGTGTTGGAAAACTTGAAGGAAACGTCGCTTTCCTTGGTGCGGAGGAAATAGGCCTTCTTCATGTTGCAGTCCACGAAATCCGTGGACTCGAACTCGGACCGGATGAACCGCGAATTGTAGAGGTTGCTGTAGTTGAAGGTACATTCCCTCGTTCGGGCCCCGTTGAAGTTGTTGTGCACGAATTCGGAATTCTCGAAGGAGGAGTTGGACACCCGGCATCCCGCGAAGGAGCAGAACTGGATGTCGGAACCCGAAAAGTCGCAGGAATCCAGGACTGCGAAATCGAAGAAGCACATCCGGAGCACGGCGCCTGTGAAGAGAACGTTCCGGATGGATGACCGGGAGAAGTTGCACCCGTAGAAATGCCGTTTCCCGAAGTCCCGGCCCTCTAAGGAAAGCCCGGCAAGGTTGAGATCCTTGATCGTATCCCCCGCGGTGATCCTTTGCGCCAGTTCCGCGGCGCTGGCCGCGGGATCGGGAACATGGTCCGCGCAGAAAGCCTGCCCGGAAACGGCCGCGGAGTTGCAGCCCGGGGACCCGCAACGGTCGAAGGAATACATGGCATGTAGGGTATACCGAAGATGCGGCATTGCCAAGCCTCGGGAATTCGGGTTAGCATGGTTCCATGTGCTACGCCTGCGGCACGAAGCTGCCCGCCCGGGAGCGACTCGGCTTCCGGGATTCCTGTCCGGACTGCGGCCGGGCGGTCCACGTCTGCCGCAACTGCCGCTTCTACAAACCCGGAGCCCATTGGGATTGCGCGGAGTCCGTGAGCGAGCTCGTGGCGGACAAGGAGAAGGCCAACTTCTGCGAATGGTTCTCCCCGTCACCGGACGCGGGCGCGGGACTCGCAAAGTCCTCGGAAGCTTCCGCCGATGCCCGTTCCTCCTTCGAAGACCTCTTCAAATCCTGACATGACCGGGGGCCGGGTCTTCGTGTTCGACTCCGGTGTCGGAGGGCTTCCGTACCTGGAAGCGATCCGGCTCCGGATTCCCGGGGTTCCCTGCCACTTCGCCGCGGACAGGGCGGGGTTCCCCTATGGACGCAAGACCCGGGAGGAGGTCCGATCCCTGGTGCTCGACCGGGTGGAGAGGATCGCCGCTCGTTTCGCCCCCCGTCTGATCGTCCTGGCCTGCAACACCGCAAGCCAGGCCGCCCTGGAAGCCGCCCGGGCACGGTTCCCGGAAATCTGCTTCGTGGGCACCGTGCCCGCGGTCAAGCCCGCGGCCAACTCCACCCGGACCGGGACCATCGCCGTCCTCTCCACGGAACGGGCCGCCGTGGACCCCTACCTCGATTCCCTGGTGGAACGGTGGGCCCGGGGCGTCCGGGTCCTGCGGGTCGGGGCTCAGGATCTGGTGGAGTTCGTGGAGAGGGAATTCCTGGACGCCTCCGAGGAGGAACGTCTGGCCGCGTGCAGGGCGGCCCTGGAGCCGATCCGCGGCTCGGACGCGGACCGGGTCGTGCTGGCCTGCACCCACTTCCTCCACGCCTCGGACTATATCGCCCGGGCCGCGGGACCCGGCGTC
>JBGSPT010000143.1:0-3639 GCA_041738475.1 Treponematales bacterium | reverse complement strand
GCGCCGGACACGGTCGATGCCCTCACCTGGACGGGCAACGGCCAGGCCCTGCCGGGCTCCGTGGCTGAAAGCCTGGAGGGACTTCTGGGACCGGGCTCGGCGGATGCCGGCGCCCGCTGGCTTTCCGGACACCGGCCCGTGGAGGGCAGGTATGCCCTGCGAGCCGGGGGCCTTCTGGTCCAGATCCATGCCCCCCTTTCCTTCCGCGGCGCCTGGGTCCGCCCGGACCGGCCCTTCGACCCGGAGACCGACATCTTCGACCTTTGACTGTCCACTGTCCACTGTCCACTGTCCACTGTATACCGACCCCCGCCTGCGCTCCCAGCTCCGCCGGAATCGCCCGGTTTTCCGCCCTCCGTCCACTGTTTACCGACCACTGTTTACCGACCCCCGCCCCATGTCGTATCATGTCCCCCATGGCAGGTTCAAAGCGCGGCTCTCACTCCTCCTCAAAGTCCCGGGGCGGTGCCGGATGCCTAATATGGCTCGTTGCCCTCTGCGTAGTCTTCGTGCTGGTCTTCGCCAACCTGGGGAAGATCCGCGACACCCTGGAAACCACGAAGTTCCTGGAAATCGTCTCCACCAAGGGCGGCCGGAAGCCCGCGGTTCCGACTCCGGCACCCGTGGCGCCCGCTCCCGAAGTGGAGGATGAGCCCCCGCGGAAGCCCCAGGGAGGGCCGGCCGGCTCCGGGGATGCGGTTACGGTAAGTCCCGGCTCCAAGCCCGCGCCGGTCGAGACTCCCCGGCCCGAGGCCTCGGCACCGAAGCCCCCGGAGGCGGCGCCGGAAACGCCCGGGATCGTCAAGACACGCACCGCGTCCCTCTGTTTCGTGAGGATCGACGGGGACGGGGTGATCGCCCGGCACGAGGTGAAGCGCACGATTCCCGCCACGGACTCTCCGCTGACCGACGCGGTCGAGTCCCTGCTGAAGGGTCCCGGCGAGGAGGAACTCCGCAAGGAGCTCATTACCCTGATCCCCCAGGGCACCCGTCTCTTGTCCGCCCAGGTGCGCGGCAGCACCGCCTACCTGAATCTCTCCGAGGCCTTCATGTACAATTCCTACGGCATCGAGGGGTACGCCGGACAGCTCAAGCAGGTCGTTTGGACCGCCACGGCCTTCCCGACCGTGCAGGACGTGCAGATTCTCGTGGAGGGCCAGCGCAGGGATTTTCTGGGCGGCGAGGGGGTCTACATCGGGCGGCCGTTATCTCGAAATTCGTTCTGAAACGCACAAGAGATTGTGAAATCACTCAAAAAAGATTGGATCTCCGCCCCCGGAGTGATAATAATATAATGAAATCGCCCGCCTGCTCGTGCGTCGGCGCATTATCTATTAACGTAAGGAGTATCTCATGCGAAAACGACTGATCGTCCTGCTTCTCGCCGTATTCATCCTGGCCAGCGGCGCCTTCGCGAAGGGAAACGCGTGGCAGCCCGGGGACGATCCCTTGATGGCTCCGGGTGATCTTGCGCTTACCGCCGGGATCGGGTATGGGTTCTTCTGGGGTGCCCTCGACGTCTCGGGCGGCGCCGAACTCATGATGGGCCAGTTCACCATCGCGGACGCCATCCCCCTTACCTGGGGCGTGGCCGCGAAAGCCGCATATTACGGCTTCTCCGACTGGCATTACCTCGGGGCCGGGGGCTTTGGCACCCTGCATCTATCCATCAAGGATCTGAATCTGCCGGAAAACCTGGGCTGGGCCCGGAACATTGATTCGTACATCGGGGTCGGTGCCGGGTTCTACAGCTATACCTGGGCTTCCGGCAGCTACAACGAGTTCCGCATCGGCCTGCGTACCGTCGGCGGGTTCAACTACTTCCTGAACGACCGGATCGCGATCAACTTCGAAGGCGGCTATTACGGCGGCTGGGGCAGCGGCCTCATCGGCGTACTCTTTAAGCTGTAAATCCCGGAATCCCCGGGGGGCTTCCCCCCGGACCTTCCCAAGGCCGCCCTCCGGGGCGGCTTTGCCGTTTCCGGACCTCGCCGCCGTCCTTGCGGGTCCCATGTTTCGATGCTAGAATTGCCTCGTCGGCGGTATCCCCACGCCGGTCGTCCCGATCCAAGGAGGACACCCTGAAATCCACAGCTCTCCACGATTGGCACGCTTCCCGCGGCGCCAAGATGGCGCCCTTCGCGGGCTACCAGATGCCCATCACCTATCCCACCGGGGCCGTCGAGGAGCACCTGATCACCCGCCGCTCCGCGGGCCTCTTCGATATCGACCACATGGGCCAGATCGAGGTTTCCGGTCCGGGATCCGATGCCTTCGTCTCCCGGATGGTGAGCGCCAAGGTCCTGGACATGAAGGACTGGGACGCCCGCTATTCCCTGCTCCTCGCGGAAGACGGCGGGGTGACCGACGACCTCTTCATCTACCGGCTGCCGGGGCGGTGGTGGATCGTGGTGAACGCCTCCAACCGGGAGACCGATTACGCCTGGTTCCGGAAGAACGCCCCGGCGGGGGTGAAGGTCGAGGACCGCTCCGAGGACACCTACATGATCGCGGTCCAGGGACCCCGGGCTATCGAGCTTCTCGGCCTGGCCGCGGACTTCGACGTGGCGGGCATGACCCGGTTCACCAGCGCCGAAGGCATCCTGCTGGGGGTTCCCTGCCTGGTGGGACGCACCGGGTACACCGGGGAGGACGGGGCCGAGCTTTTCTTCCCCGCCCGGGACGCGTCCGCGCTCTGGGAAGGCCTTCTGTCCCTGGCCGCGAAAAAGGGCATCGAGGCCGCGCCGATCGGCCTGGCCGCCCGGGACTCCCTCCGCTTCGAGGCGGGCATGCCCCTCCACGGCCACGAGATCTCCCCGTCCGTCAATCCCGTGGAGGCGGGCTTCAAGTGGGCCTGCGACCTGGAAAAGGACTTCGTGGGCAAGAAGGCCGTTACGGACCTCGCGGCGACCGGACCGTCCCGGAAGCTCGTGGGACTCGACGTGACCGGGGGCGTTCCCCGGGAGGGGTACGAGGTCCAGACTCCCGACGGCCGGACCGTCGGCCTCTGCGCGGCGGGCATGTTCTGCCCAACCGTCAAGAAGTACGCCGCCAACGCCTTCGTCCCGCCGGAACTGTCCAAGGCCGGTACGGCCCTCAAGGTCGTGATCCACGGCAAGCCCAAGGACGCGGTCGTGGTGAAGCGTCCGCTGTACGTTCCCGCCTATAGGCGGTAGAATAGTATTCTCACTATATTCAAGGAGACGATATGAAGATTGACGCAAACGCCCGATACCGAAGCTCCCACGAGTGGGCCCGCAAGGAGGGTGCCCTGTTCGTAACCGGCATTTCGGACCATGCCCAGGAGTCCCTGGGGGACATCGTGTTCGTGGAGTTCCCCGAAGTCGGCAAGACCCTCAAGCAGGGCGAGACCTTCGGGGTGATCGAGTCGGTCAAGGCCGCCAGCGACCTGTACATGCCCATGGGCGGGAAGATCACGGCGGTCAACGAGGCCCTCGGGGGCGACCCCTCGGCGGTCAACAAGGACTGCTACGGTGCGGGCTGGCTCATCAAGTTCGAACCGACGAATCCCTCCGAGTGGGACGGGCTTCTGTCCGCGGCGGACTACGAGAAGGAAGCGGCCGCCCACTAAGGGGGCGGCGTCGGCAGGTGAGTCGGCCGTCCGGCGGGCCCCGCCGC
>JBGSPT010000122.1:0-33081 GCA_041738475.1 Treponematales bacterium | reverse complement strand
GGAGCGTCCGCCCACCACGACCACGGCGTCCGCCCGGGCGGCCAGGCGGGCCAGGGATTCCTGGCGCTCCCGGGTGGCCGGGCAGATGGTATCCACGATCGAAAGGCGAGAATACCGGGATCGGAGCACCCCGCAGACGGCCTCGTACTCCTCCTCGCTGACCGTTGTCTGGGCAAGGACGCCCACGGGCTCGGAAAGGTCCAGGGCCCGTGCCTCGTCGGGGGATCCGACCACGGAGCATCCCGGGGCGCAGCCGGTGACGGCTACGATCTCCTCGTGGTTGCGGTCCCCCACCAGGACCACGGAATAGCCGGCTTCGTGGAAGCGCCGCGCCCTGCGCTGGCTGGCCAGGACCCTGGGGCAGGTGGCGTCCGCCAGACGGGCTCCCAGGGACTCCAAACGGGCACGAAGGGACGGGGATACCCCGTGGGCCCGGAGGATTACGGTGCGTCCGGCAATCCGGGCGTCGGCCTCTTCCTCCGGGAGCACTTCCACACCCCTGCGCCGGAGGTCCTCCACGGCCTGGGGATTGTGGATGAGGGGGCCCAGGGTGTAGATGGGCCGGGCGGTCTGGGTTTCCGCGGTACGCACGGCAAGATCCATGGCGCGTCGCACGCCCATGCAGTACCCCAGGGTTTCGGCTCTCAGGACGATCATGACCCCATGATACCGTGAAACCCCCCGTGGAGCCCAGGAGGTATGTCGAGATGGCCGTTTCGTCCCGGCCGCCCCCAGGACGGCGGGACAGGGCATATTGTTCGGATCCGGAGGAACATATATACTGGCTCTCCGTTTCTCCATCCGGCGTGGCTCGCGCCAAAAAAAGGAAGGTACTATGAGCGTAAAGACCATCGTCGTGGCCCTTGGAGGCAACGCCCTGATCGAGGAGGGCACCGAGGGCACGATGGAACAGCAGTTCGAGAACACCCGCAAGAGCATGGCCGCCATCGTGGGTCTGATAAAGGAAGGCCACCGTGTGGTCCTGACCCACGGGAACGGACCCCAGGCGGGGGTTCACCTGATCCGCAACGAGGCGGGATCCGCCAAGGTCCCCCCCAGCTCCCTGAACGTCATCGTAGCGGACACCCAGGGCTCCATCGGGTACATGATCCAGCAGTCCCTGGTGAACGCCCTGATCAAGGCGGGGATCGAAAAGAGCGTCGTGACCGTGGTCACCCAGGTGGTGGTGGACAAGAACGACCCCTCCATGCTCAATCCGACCAAGTACGTGGGTCCCTTCATCCGCCCCGAGCAAATCGAGGAATGCAGGGCCAAGGGCTGGGTGGTCAAGGAGGATCCGGGCCGGGGACACCGGCGCGTGGTCGCGTCCCCCCTGCCGGTGGGCATCGTCGAGACCGAGGTCATACGGGACCTCCTTCACGACGGCCTGGTGGTGATCGCGGCGGGCGGCGGCGGCATCCCGGTTTGCAAGAATCCCGACGGCACCTACGAGGGCGTGGACGCGGTGATCGACAAGGACCGGGCCAGCGCCCTCCTGGCGAACCTGCTCAAAGCCGACGAGCTCCTCATCCTGACGGGGGTGGAGAAGGTGGCCATAAATTTCCGGAAACCCGACCAGAAGGTCTTGGACGTCATGACCGCCGCGGAGGCGGAGAAGTACATGGCCGAGGGCCAGTTCCCCAAGGGATCCATGGGACCCAAGATCGAGGCCGCCGTGGACTTCATCAAGCGCGGCGGCACCCAGGTGGTCATCACGGACCTGGAACACGCCCAGGCCGGAGCCTCCGGCAAGGCGGGGACGAGGGTGGTGAAGTAAACGGTGGACAGTGGACGGTGGACGGAAATGGTTACCGATTGCGGCGGCCTATTACACTTTGGCGTGGAACGCGGCCGATACCGTCGCATCACTCCCGACCACCGTCCACCGACCACCGACTACCGTCCACTGCCGATTGACCAAGCCCCCCTTCCGTGGTACCTTTCGCTAACTCTGTCCCTTTAAGGAAAGCGCTCATGAATACGTTGCTGACCTCCCTTCCCGTGCTCCAGGCTCCGGCCGGATCGACGGGATCCATGATGTCCACGATCGTGATGTTCGGCCTCATCTTCGTGATCTTCTACTTCCTCATCATCCGGCCACAGAACAAGAAGCAGAAGGAACTCCAGAAGATGCTCGCGGGCATCCAGAAGGGCGACAAGATCGTCACCATCGGCGGAATCCACGGTGTCGTCCACGCCGTCAAGGAAGGCGGAACCGTGGTCGTCAAGGTGGACGACGCCTGCAAGATCGAGTTCTCCAAATCCGCGATCGCGACGGTCCTGAACCGTGACTCTTCCAAGGATGCCGAGAAGGCTCCCGCCGAGAAATCGGGCGCCGACAAGGGCGAGGAAGCCGCGAAGTAATCCCGCCGGGGCGCCCCCCCGGGCGCCCCCAGCGGCACCCCATCCTCGTGACGACTGGAGTTTTCGAATGAACAAAGCGAAGCGCTTACTCATCGTTCTCGTCGTGCTGGCGCTGGCGTTCCTATTCCTGCTGCCCTCCATCCGCTGGTATTTCCTCACCCCCAAGGACGAAAAGATCCTGGCCACGGGTTCCAGCGAGCAGATCCGGGAATACGCCTGGCGCATGGCCCGGAACGACCTGGCCGAACTCGAGAAGGCCGCCCGGGCCGGCGGGGACGAACCGCTTCCGGCGGGCATCGAGTGGATGGCCGACCGCGCCAAGAAGGTCTACAAGGATCTCGGCAAGGCCGCCCCCGCCTCCTGGACTGCCCAGAGCGTCCTGGCCGCCTACGATTCCCGGAAGACCGCGATGTCGGACATCGAGGATCGATACCGGACCCGGATCCTGAAGCTCAAGAACCTGCAGAACACCGTGGTCCAGCTGGGTCTGGATCTCTCCGGCGGCATGAGCGTGGTCATCCGGGCGGACCTTCCGGCATTGGAAGCCAAACTCGGGCACTCCCTGTCCCTTTCGGAGCGCGAGGAGGCCATGTCCCGGGCCCTGGAGGTCCTCAACAACCGCATCGACAAGTTCGGCCTGACCGAGCCCGTCATCCGCCGCCAGGGGGAGGACGGGATCTACGTCGAGATCCCCGGCGCGGCGGACCCCGAACGAATCAACTCGATCATCATGGGCCGCGGCCGCCTTGCCTTCCATATCGTGGAGGACGATGCGACCAACAGGCTCAACGAATACCTGACCACCAATCCCGCGGGCATCGACTCGGACCTCAGGGTGGCGGATCCCTCCATCGTACCGGCGGGCTACGTGGTCCGAAAGTTCTACAAGAAGGACAAGTACGGCCTGGACGAGTGGACGGGCCGCTACCTGGTGATCACCGAGCAGCCCGGCCTGGACGGGAACACCATCCAGCGGGCCGAGCGGACCAACGATCCCATCACCGGGGAGCCCAACATCATCTTCGTGCTGGACAACGAGGGCGGGGAAATCTTCTACGCCCTGACCAGCGCCAACGTGGGCAAGACCCTCGCGGTGGTCCTGGACGACCGCATCAAGGCCGGGGCCCGGATCTCCGAGGCCATCCGGGAGTCCGTCCGCATGACGGGCTTCAGCGTGGAGGAGTCCGCCAACCTGGCCCTGATCCTCCGCTCCGCGGCCCTGCCGGTGGAGCTGATCGTGGAAAGCCAGCAGGCCATCGGCGCCTCCCTGGGAGAGGACTCCATCGAGGAAGGCAAGCGCGCGGTCGTCATCGGCCTGCTGGCGGTCATGGCCTTCATGCTGGTGTACTACAAGGGAGCGGGGATCAACGCGGCGCTCGCCCAGGTGATCAACCTCTACATGATGCTGGCGATCCTGTCGGGCTTCAACCTGACACTGACCCTCCCGGCCATCGCGGGCTTCGTGCTGACCGTGGGCATGTCCGTGGACGCCAACGTGATCATATTCGAACGCATCAAGGAGGAGCTCCGGGCGGGCAAGGGCCGGAGGGCCGCGGTCGAGGCCGGCTTCGGCAAGGCCTTCTGGGCGGTCATGGACGGCAACATCACCACGATCATAGCCGCCCTGTTCCTGGCCCAGCTGGGCTCGGGCCCCATCCAGGGCTTCGCGGTCAGCCTGGCCATCGGTAACCTCTCCTCCTTGTTCACAGCCCTCTTCGTGTCCCGGCTCCTCTTCGACTTCGGAACCGACCGCGGGCTCAAGGGCGTTTCCATCAGCTGGAGGATCAAATGAAGCGCGTGATTCGTTTCGACCGTGGGTTTCTTGCAGCCGCGCTCATCTCCGTCGCTATCATAGCCTTCGGTTTCTTCGGCCTGGCCTCCAAGGGCATCAACTTGGGCGTGGATTTCCAGGCGGGCATCAACCAGTACGTCCAGATGGTCTACCCCGCCTTCGACGTGTCCTATTCCGGCGCGGGGAACGCGGTCCTCTCGGTGAGCGATACACGGGCCGTCCTGGTATTCTCCGGCGCGGACGTGGAAAACCGTACGATCGAGTACGACCTGGCCTCGGCCGGCACCCTGGCCGACCTGGCGGCCGCACTTTCCTCACAACCCGGCGTCTCCGCCCGGGCGACCGACGGAGCGGGAAAACCCGCCTCCATTCTGGTGCCCACCTACCGGGGGGATATCCGGCTCACGGCCGAGACGGTTCGGCTCTCCCGGGAGCCCGAGACCGAGGCCGAGTACTTCGCGGGCATGGACAAGGTGCGGGCCGCGGCATCCACCATCGGCTCGGTTTCCGTGCAGAGTGTCGGGGAGCGTATCCGGCAGCAGTACATCATCCGGCTCCGGGATGACGGGTCCGATCTTAAGTTCAGCACCACCAGCGCGGAGAGGATCCGGACGGCCCTGGAAACCGCCTTCGGGGCGGGTCGGGTCGTGGTCATGAAGACGGACTTCGTGGGCGCGCGATTCTCCAAGGATCTGGCGGACAACGCGTGGAAGCTGACCCTCTTCACCATCCTGGCCATCCTGGCCTACGCGACCGCGCGGTTCAAGATCCAGTACGCCATGGGCGCGGTCCTGGCCATCCTCCACGACGCGGCCATCATGATCGCCTTCATCGTGTGGACCCGCATCGAGTTCAACACCTCCACCCTGGCGGCCATCCTGACTATCCTGGGTTACTCGATCAACGACACCATCGTCATCTTCGACCGCATCCGGGAAGACCGGCGCCTTCTACCTACGGAACCCTTCCACACGGTGCTGAACAAGTCCATCACCGAGACCCTGGGGCGTACCGTGATCACCACGGTCACTACCCTGCTGGCGGTGCTGGCCCTGTATTTCTTCACCACCGGAAGCATCCGGGACTTCGCACTGGCCCTCTTCGTAGGCATCCTCTCCGGAACCTATTCTACGATCTTCATCGCCACCGCCTTCGTGGCCTTCTGGAACGATACGGCGGAGAAGCGTAATAAGAGCCCGTCCACGGCTCCCGCTGTCAAGAAACCCGGGGCCGCTCCTGCCCTAAAACCGGCCAAGTAGGGAACCCTTCCGAAGGTCAGGACGGCCGCCCCGAAGGGCGGCCGTCCTTTTTGCATCCCCCGGGCTGCACCGCCGGGTTCCGTCCCGGTCCGGGCTTTACAAAAACGCCCCGTTTTCGTATATTCAACCGGCACACGGCGCAGTGCGATAGTAATCGCGCGGCGATAGGTAAAAAATTATAGTGTTCGCTTCGCGAACGGCGCCGTACGACAGTAGTCGTTCGGCGAGTGGAAGTGATTGAAGTATGTGCTAGCGCACATGGCGCCGTCCGTCCGAGTACGGCCGGGCGGCGTAAGGAAAATGATTGTAGTGTTTGCTAACGCAAACGGCGCCGTACCCAAGCGGTAAGGGAGAGGTCTGCAAAACCTTCATGCGGCGGTTCGATTCCGCCCGGCGCCTTATTAAGAACGGCGATCATCCTTCGGATGGTCGCCGTTCTCATTTCATGCCGGGCGGAATCGAAGGGTCGGCGCGCCGAGCGGAGCGAGGGAAGGACGTCAGGATGACGTGCCCGCTTTTAGCGGGCACGATAATCATTTCCATACGTCAAACGGAGCGAAGCGACGTATGCGCCGCCAGCGCCGACCCCGGCCCGAAGCACTGAATCAGGACGATGAAGCGCGTAGGGCGATTCCGCCCGGCGCCTAAACAACTACCTTTCGGAAAGAGGCGCGAAGCGCCCCATGACGCCGTGCGCGACAGCGAACACAAATCCTCTTCCTTGTTGTGAATGAACTATTCCTGACTTTTTAGCTTGGCAATCAATCGGTTCTTGTTGTTTCCATAAAAATTCTCACTACTAGGTTTTTCCCCGTAGTAAACTCGTAGTTTCCCGGCGTATTCAAGATTCGGATTTCCGTAGAAACTGCAACAGAATCAATCGATGGGGGCGGTACGGCCGGAATCGGTCCCGAACCCTATCCGCAAGGAGGATCGAATGAGAAGACCGGGAACGATGATTTCCAGGATCTTGGCTGTGGGTATCCTGTTCGTCTTCGCCGCTTCGCTTGCATTCGCGGCCGGGCCTGCGTCTGCAAGAAAGAAGACCACAGACAAGGTCGTAAGCCCCGAGTCGGTCGGCATGGACGGGGCTGTTTTGTCCGAGGGGATAGAACGAGCGATCAAGGGTGCAATGGACTCCAAGGCTGTACCGGGTGCCGTAGTCCTGGTAGCACGCCACGGACAGATTTGCTATCACGAGGCGTTCGGAGAGATGAAGCCGGGTGTCCCCATGACCAAAAACGCCATCTTCAGCCTCGTCTCCATGAGCAAGACCCCCATCGCCGCGGCTGCGATGCAGCTCGTCGACCAGGGCCTGATCCTGCTTACCGATCCCATCTCTATGTACATACCCGAATTCGCGAACATGAAAGTCGCCGAGAAGGCTCCGGACGGTTCGATTCGGCTCGTCCCCGCAAAGCGGCCGATCACCCTGCACGACCTGCTTAACATGACGTCCGGTATCTTCCGGCCCGTGAACGCTACGGGCGACCGGGCCGTGGATGCCTATACCGGTGATCCGGTGAAGGACTTCGTGGCCGAGATGCTGCGGGATGCGGGCATCCGAACCGGCACGGGAGACCTGGATCAGACCACCAAGCAAGTGGCGATGCTTGCCGCAAAGATCCCCTTGATCTTCCATCCGGGTTCCGACTTCGCCTACACGGACACAAGCGTGGATGTGCTTGGATATCTTCTTGAAGTGGTCTCCGGCATGCCCTTGGATAGGCTGATGCAGAAGAACCTGTACGAGCCTCTCGGTATGGTGGATTCTTCCTTCTATCCACCCGAGGCCGTCTTGGATCGCATCCCCTCCATGTACTGGGGAGGCGGCCCGGGTACCCCGGCGGGCAAGCTGGGTACCTGGTGGCCCAGGGACTTCGAGTTCGGCGGGTTCGGTTGCTGTCCTCTCGGTCTCGAAGGAGTGCTCGGCAAGAACAAGAAGTGGTTCAGCGGCGCCGGCGGCATCTATTCCACCTCCTACGATTTCTTCCGCTTCGCCCAGATGATGCTGAACAAGGGAGTCCTGGACGGGAAACGGGTGTTGAGCGAACAGGCCGTCGCCCGGATGAGCACGAACCAGATCGGAGATCTCAAGAACAGCTTCTGGGCGAACGACTGGGGCTACATGCTGGATATTCAGGAAGACAACGTAGCCAAGCCCCCCTTCGATCACCAGAACGGATCGATCGGATCCTACGGATGGATGGGAGCCGCGGGAACCCGTTGGTACGCGAACCCCTCGGAAGATACCATCGTGATCGTCATGACCCAGACTTGGTTCCTGTGGAACGTGTTGCCCGCGACCGAGCGGATCGTGAATGTCGTCAACGGGGCCATCAAATAGGATCCCGTCCCGAACATGTTTTCCGCGGGCCCGGGAATCGTCCCGGACCCGCGGAGCGGAGGAGAGTACTATGATATCTCATATGCCCAGGACTTGCGTCGTGGCCGTGCTTTTCGTCCTGGCCGGGCTGAACCTCGGAGCCGCGCCTGCCCGGGTTTCCGCGAACCCCGTCGATGACAAGGTCGTCAAGGTTTACGCATACCAGGCGCCGCCCCTCGTAGTCCTGGACGATGGCGCCCCCGGGTTCCTGGTCGAACTCGTCAAGGCGATCGTCCAGCATCCCGAACTGCCCGTGGAGGTGGAAATCAGTCCGGTGGCGGTGCTCATGAAGTACAGCATCATCCAGTCCGTCGGCGCTGCCGCGATAGGACTGGACAAGGACTTCAGTGCACGGGATCTCCAGGATCTGGTCTCCATTCCGCTTCTGGAGCGGGACGGGAAGGTGTACAAGCTCTACTTCAACACTCTCAACCCGATCGGAGCCGGGCTGGTGGAAAGTACGAGCAGGAATCTGGATCGTGTGAAGGCCGACGGAAATTACAGCCGCCTTCTGGCCAAGTACGGTCTCCAGTAAGGCTGGCTCGGGATGATCGTTTCCGCGCTTCTTGCCTTCGGCGTGTTGATATTCTTTGTCGTATTGACCTCCACGGTGGTGAAGATGCCGGCGCCCTTCGGCCTTGTCCTGTCGGCCCTCGCCGCCGGGCTGGTCGCCGGTGCCGGTATCCCCGTCACGAGGATCGTGGAAGGAAGTTTCGGCTATTTCGATATCGTCCTGGCCTTCGGCTGCGGCCTTATCCTGGTCAGGGCCATGTCCGAGATCGGGTTCAACGAGACGGTAACCGATTACCTGGTCGTTCGCCTTCTGAACCGGCGCGCGGCGCTGTACCTCAGCTTGATGGCCCTCCTCATGCTGCCGGGGATGCTGACCGGGATCGGGGCGGTAGCCGTCGTGAGCACGGGGCCTGTCGTGGCTTCCGTGCTCGGGCGACTCCGCATGGAAAAGCCGTGGATAGCCGTATTCATCATAACCGGTGCCATCCTGGGCATGGTAGCTCCTCCCGTGAACCTGCCTCTCATGTATATGGGCGTTCTGATCGCCCTGCCGTACTCGGGCTATACGGGGATTCTCTTGCTTCTGACAATGCCGCTGGCCGTGCTGCTCTCTCTTTGGATAGGCTTCCGGTATGCGGACAAGGCCGGGGCGGAACAGGTGACGGCGGGTGTCGATTCGGCGCCGGAAGGCACCGCCACCTCCAAGGCGGGTGCTCGAGTGCTGATCCCGATCGCCACGGTAATCATTCTGCTCCTCGTGGAGAGGACGATTCCCGCCTGGCCGGATCTCTCCCTCCCTCTCATCCTGATGATCGGGGCGCTGGCCTGCGTCCCGATGCTGGGTTTCCGAAGGTTCTTCCTTGTAGCGGTCGATGCCCTCCGCGGGCGGGCGTTCATCATCCTTATGGTGATCCTAACGGCCGGCGTGAAGGGAGAGTTCCTTTCTTTAAGCGGAGTCCGAGGACTGTTGGCCACGTTTTTCTTCGCCGTCGTCCCGGCCTGGCTTTTCCTTCCCGGTCTTGTGAGCCTGCCCCTCCTGGGCGCCTTCGGCACCGTGTTCGGAGCGACCTTCATCCTGGGGTATCCTTTCATCCTGGCACTGCTTCCGAAAAGCAGCATCATCTGCTCCGCGGCCTTGTCTTTGATCGCCTCCACGGCCGACATCATGCCGCCCACGGCGCTTTCCGGGAACCTGGCGGCGAACCTGGTCGGGGAGACGCGGTATGGAGCGGTCTTCAAACGGGCCCTGGGTCCCGCCGCGGGGATGATCGCCGCGGCCTTTATAGCCATACTTCTGGCTGATCCCCTGTCCAAGTTGGGCTTGTAAGGGAGGGACCACGAATGTCCGGAATCAACCTGGTACCGTGGCTGTACAAGGCATTGCTCCTGTTTTTCATCGTCATCTTCACGGTGAATATGTTTGACCGAAAGGCCCGCCTTTCCGACGTGATCATGAACGGGTTCATCCTGATCCCCTTCGTGCTTCGCTTGTTCTCCATTCGGTAGGGGGAGCGGATGCGGTTCAAGATTGATCCGAGGGTACGAGCGCTGCTGGTTCTTGCGGTTGCCACTCTTTTGGGCGCTGCATCCGCCCGGGAGTTCCTCAAGATGCGGGAACCGGATGAACTATTCCCGGGGCCCGGCGTTACGGCGACCGGCATGCTCGGGGACTACTATCCCGCCCTGGCGGATACCCCCGGTGATACGCCAGTCTATTTCCTAAAAGGAAGCGAGCCGGGCGGCAAGGTCCTGGTGCTGGGCGGTACGCACAACGACGAGATATCCGGGCAGGTCACCGCGATCACTCTTTTGGAAAATGCCAGGGTGACACGGGGCGAGCTTATCGTGATTCCCAGGGCCAATGCCAGCGGAGCGACCTTCGTGCAGGAGATGCTGGGGATGCCCGCGTTCCTGGAGCTCGAGACGGAAGCTGGGATCCGAAGGATACGGACGGGATGCCGGTATTCCAACCCTGCCCACGAGTACCCGGATCCCGACGTGTTCGTCAACGCGAACGGAGCCCAGTACCCGGGCACGGAATCGCGTAACCTGAATCGCGTGTATCCAGGGAGGGATGAGGGATACCTCATGGAAAAGACGGCCCGGGGCATCATCGAATTCATCAAACGGGAATCCATCGACCTTGTCGTGGACCTGCACGAGGCTGTACCGGAGCATTACGTAGTGAATTGCCTGGTCGGCCACAACCGGTCCATGGAAATCGTGGCCGCGGCGACCATGGAACTCCTCATGCAGGGCATGGACATCAAGATGTACGAATCGCCGGGGGTGTACGGGTTTTCCCATCGGGACATCGGGGACAATACCGGAGCCTACGTCGTTCTTGCGGAGACGACGGATATTCTGCAGGGGGCCTTCCGGGGAAAGCCCACCCAGGCACTCCTGCAGGATGGGAAGGACCCCTTCTACGACATCGTAACCCGGAAGGGAAAGGTGTTCGTAAATTACGACTCGGAGCAGGGCGCCGGTCTTACCGAACGTGTAGCCCGGCATCTGACCACGGTCCGTGCGCTTGCGAACTCGATGGCCTACGTGGATCCGGACAAGGCTTTGGTGATGACCGGAATCCCCGAGTATGCGGAACTTCTGGCGGAAGGCATCGAGGCGTACCTGGTTCCGAAGCGATGAGGATAGATGTGGAAAGGGCCGCGCGGAAATCACGGCATGAACAGCGATCCGCCGATGGGCGAAACGAGGATGATATGAAGGAATTACGAGACCGGAATATCGCGGTTTGGATAGCTATAGCGATCTTTTTTGTGCTTTCTTCTGGGTTTTTCGTGGCGGCGCAGGAATCTCCGGAGATTCGGACCTATCCTTCGCCTTTTCTGTTGACGGCCGCGGGGCAGACTCCGGATGTACTCATGGTGAAAATCGTATCGGAGCGGTCGAAGCTAGACTTCAAGTACCAAGCCTTAGCAAAAACGGATGACCTTGCGGGAGTGAAGTCGGTACTGGTGGTCATGGGCGTTAGCATGAAGGGCTTGGGCTCCGCAGGCATCAAGTTGGACGAGGAGGCGGCTCGGGTTCTCCGGCTCCTGGATGAGGCCCGAAAATCGGGTCTGCCCGTCATCGGCGTGTTCGCGGGAGGCGCGGGAGGTCGGGGAGGCCGGGATCAGCTGACGGACTCCCTGCTGGCCCAGGTTGCGCCCAGGGTGGATTACCTGGTTGTGATACGGAGCGGGGACAAGGACCGATTCCTGGTCGGCATCGCCGAGAAGAACAAGATTCCCCTTACGTACATGGAGACGATCGTGGATATGAACAAGGTTATTCCGGGCATATTCAGGTGATTCCGGGGCTGATGCCGAGCGCACGGGATGCTGGGATCCCGGAAAGGTAGAGCGAGGATGGCAGGGAATTTTAGGCATAGGATGGGGATCACGGTGATAACGGTCTGGATGTTCGCGTTCGCGCTCCCCGTTTTCGGGCAGACTACTGGCGACGGCGCGGACGCCCTGGAAGCCCTCAAGCGGCAGGTCCGCGAACTGGGTATCGCGCTGGATGAACTCGCGGAGGACGACCCGTATCGGGCCATCGGGGCGGGGCTCGGCTACAATCCCCGGGCCAAGTACTACGAGGTTCCGGAAGGGTTCCCCGCGGTGGATTCCCGGGTGCGCTTCATCGGCAACCTGCGGGGGACCTGGCGGGAGATGGGTACCCAGTACGGCGAACGGGCGGGCGACCTGGTCAACAACGTGTACGCCTATGCGGTGGATTATTTTTCCTCCAAGGGATTCAAGCCCGAAACCCTCAAGGCCTACTTGGACAGGTACGGGCGGCAGGCGGAAGCCTATTCCCCGCAGATGGTCGAGTTCATGCGGGGCATTTCCGAGGGAGTCGCCTGGGACCGGCCGAAATCCGAAGCCTCCAAAGCGTTGGCTCTCTACGATAGAGTCCTGCTCATCAACGCGTTTCTGGACCTGGATTTCTTCCATCCCAAGGCGGCTGTCGCCGAGGGCATCGTGCCGGGACCGTACGTATCGGAACTCCTGGGGAATCCGCCCGTGGGCCACTGCACCGGCATCGCACTGAGCGGAAGGTCTCGGGGCAGGTTGAAATCACCCACGAAGAACGGGGAGACGATCGTTTCCAACCACTATGACCTGGCGAGGTTCATCCCGGGAGCGTGGAACTGCGCCTACGTGGCGACTCCCTCCGATCCGGAGGCGAACGTCTTCTGGTCCATCCAGCCCGCGGGCATGGTCGGAAGCCAGAACATCGCGACCAACGACAAGGGAGTCACGATAGGTTCCTTCTTCGGCGGCCAGAGCGAGGACGATGACTTCGGTTTCGGGGTCGTGCACCCGATCCTAGAACTCCATGCCCTGGCCTATTCGGACACCGCGCAGGAGGCGGTCCGGACCATGGTTTTCGGAAGCGAGAGGTATCGCGAGGCCGCGGGAAGGGCGAAGGTACTGCATACGGGCCTATGGGGTTACCTGGTGGCGGATAAAAAGGAGGTCATGGTCCTTGAGGTGACGCCGAACCGACATGCCGTCCGGTATCCCGGGGATATGGGGGAGAAGGGGAACTACGTCATCTATGCCAACTGGTACGGAGCGCGCCATTACTATGACGAGAACAATCTCCGGGTGGAAAAGCCGATCGGCATTCAGCCTCCGGAGTTCCCGGAGAGGTATTGGACCTACGACTGGTTCATCCGGTACCACTTCGGCCAGTTGGACGAGGACCTCGTGCAGGAAGCCCAGCGCAGCACGAATTACTTCGACAAGGACACGGGCAGAAGGATCGACAACCTGGAAGGTTCGCCGCTTCCGCTGTTTATAGGGATGCACACGATCTCGGCGTACTGGGGTGCCGCCCTGGGGCTCGATATCGGTGGAACCATCCACGCCGCCCAGGTGATCCACTTCCCCGGCGGTCGTACCAAGATCAACTGGGTACAAGGCCGACCCTCCGAATGGGTAGGCCCCTGGCAAAGTGTGGACCTTTACGGATACCATAAGTAAACCGCTTTTTCGGAGGGGAGGCGAATGCGCGGCCTGAGATCATTTTTGGCCAGCACCTGCATTGCCTGGGCCGGCGCATCCTCCTCTTTCCCGCAGGAGCATTTCTGCGCATGCATGATCGGTGAAGAGCCCGTATTGCGGGATTTCGGCCTGACAGTTTTCGCGTACTCCGCCGCACCGGGATATCCTTCCCTCCAAGAGACTCTGGTCTCGGCTCGGGAGGCCGTCGATCGCCTCTTTGCCGGCCTGGACTTGAAGTTCCGATGGGATCTGGTTCCCTCCGCGGTTCTAATGCAATGTCGATTCCTGCAGGCCGTCGGGGCCGCGGCTCTGGGAAGTCCGGAAGACCTCTCCCCCTCCGTGCGGAGGGGGTTGGTGCCGGTGCCCCTGTACGACGAAACGGACCGGGGCCGACCCGTTTATCTTTTCCTGAATCCCGACAATCCCGAAGGCGCCCGGCTGATTAAAGTCCTGGCGGCAGGAAGATGATCCTATCCCGGTTCTTCCGCGCCTTGGCAATGACCGCGGCGTTGGTCGCCGTCTGCGCGAGGCTTTCCGCCCAGGTGCCGCACCCGGACCGGCGGGCGGTTGAATTCCAGAAAACAGCCACCCCCGGGGTGAGCAATTCCCTTCTGGAAGACCGGGACGGGTTTCTGTGGTTCGGAACGGATGTCGGCCTCTGGCGCTATGACGGATACGATTTCCGCAGCTACAGCCACATCGTCCCGGAGCGGATTGACACCGCCATGTTCCAGGACTCCGACGGAACCCTCTGGATCGGGGCCGAAAGCGGTTTGATCGCTCTGGATCCCGTCACGGGTATGCGCAGGACCTATACCCATAATCCCGATCGTCCCGGGTCGATCAGCAGTTCGACATTCCAGTACAAGAAACATGTGTTCTGTGAAGATACCCTCCGTCGGCTCTGGATCGCAACGGACGCGGGCATCGATCGTTATGATCCATCTTCCGGTGGTTTTATCGGCCATACCTCACGCAGTTCCGGCCTGATCGACGATTACATAACGGCCATGATCCCTTCGAAGGACGGAAATTTCTGGGTGGCTAGCTTCCGGGGACTCCAGAAATTCGACCCGGTTTCCGGCCGTGCGATCGAATACGTACCCGGAGCCCCCGGGAACATGTACACCCTGGCCGAGGATGCGGAGGGCAATCTGTGGGTCGGGTCGTACCTGGACGGGGTGTTCCGGATGGACGCGAAAACCCGGCGTTTCACCCGGTACCGCAAAGGGGCGAAGTCCGGGTCCGGATTGAGCAGCAATATCGTTACTTATTTATTTTTTCCCCGAGGCGCTCCGGAAGAACTCTGGATTGCCACCTTCGACGGCGGCCTCAATATCCTGGATACACGAACGGGCGAGGTGATCGCCTACCGGGATGATCCGGACGATCCGGCGCCCGATTCCATAAGCGGAAGCGCACTCTCCCACATCATTCAGGACAGGATGGGGGCTATCCTGGTGTTGAACGAGCACGGGTTCCTGAACCGGGTGGATCCCGCTATCCGAAGGTTTACAACCTTGTCCTGCACCCTGTCCGGCCCCGGAGGCGTTCCCAGGGCGGCGGCCTACAGTGTCTGGACGGACGGTATCGGTCGGGTCTGGATATCCGCCGGCACACGCAAGATAGGCCGTTTCGACCCGATTCTGGGAAGGATGTCCCGGATCGCGGACCTTCCGGAGGGAAACACCGGTATCGTTGCCACGGAATCCGACGGCAGCGTATGGATCGCACTGGAGGGAACGGTTGCTCGATTTGACCCGACGGCCGGCCGAATCACCGATTCTGTCCGTGTGGACGGGCTCCGGCTAAGCGGGATAACCGATCGGACCAACCCCGATGTGCTCTGGCTCGGCTCGGCGAACGCCGGTATCGTGAAACTCAACAAGCGCTCGAGGAAAGCCGTACGGATAGCCGACCTTTCGGATGAGGATCATGGAGCAAGCTCCCTGCGGTTGATCCTCGAACAGGATTACGACGGTACGATCTGGGTGTCCGCCTTTGGAGTGGGGCTCCAGCGCTTCGATCCCCGGACAGAGCGGTTCCTGCGAACCTATCGTGCGGACTCTCCAAGACTCGGGAATCCGGCTGGTTTTTTGCGGGACCCGAAGGGCGCCTGCTGGGTTTCCTTCCAGAACGCGGGTCCCGCCTTGTTCGACCCCGATACGGGAGTTTTTACGCCTTTCGAAAAAGTGACCGGCCGGAATTGGCCAGCCCGGGGATCCACCAGCATGATGGCGGACAAGGGCGGGAACCTCTGGATCAGCGGAAACGGCAGCGGCGAGATTGTCCGCTTCAATCCCTCGACGATGGAACTGCGCTTGTATACGGAAGTTGACGGCATCGCTCCCGGGACTTCGGAAACCATGAACCGGCACCCGGTTGCGGGTACCGACGGGTCGTTCTGGTTTCCGGGCATGGGGGGTGTCACACGGTTTCTTCCGGAACGGATCGAGGACAATCCATATATCCCGCCTGTTCATATCACCGGACTCTACCAGGATGGTGAAGCCCTGGTTCCGAACGATCCGGAGGAAAGGCCGGCAACCTTCGTACTGGATGCGGACAAGAATTTCTTTGATTTTGAGGCCGCGGTTCTGAATTATCGTCTGTCCGAGAGGAACGGATACGAATATCGCCTGATCGGCAGGGATACGAAATGGGTAGACGGCGGTACCCGAAGGACCGGTCACTATTCCGGCTTGGGCGAAGGTATGTATATCCTGGAAGTCCGTGGATCCAACAACGACGGAATCCTGAACGAAGTCCCGGCCCGGGTCTTCCTGTACGTGCGTCCCGATACTCT
Source organism: Treponematales bacterium (assembly GCA_041738475.1). Lineage (GTDB taxonomy): Bacteria > Spirochaetota > Spirochaetia > Treponematales > UBA12059 > JAAYUR01. The sequence continues at coordinate 16,946 of JBGSPT010000122.1, read as the reverse complement.
GGGCGGAGCTCGGATGGTGTTTCTGGAGGATTTCGACCTTGGACGAGCCGTGCGGCTTCGGAATGGTGCGGGAGATGTCGCGTTCGAGGCGGTCCCCCTGGATTTCTCGATCCTGGAGGGGGACGCCTGGGAGTATAGGCTTGAGGGCTACGACTCCGAGTGGTCCCGCGTCACGTCCCGACGGTTCATCGAATACCGGAAGGTGGGTCCAGGCCGATACACGTTCCGGGTCCGACGTGTCGGGGAAGGAGAGGAGCGCGCGATCCGTCTGGTCGTCCTTCCGCCTTTCTATCGATCCTGGTGGTTCTTGACGGTTCTGGCGGCAGCGGCCTCGTTCGTGGCAGGAGGATTTTCCTGGCAACGCAGGGCTCACTTGGAGACGGAACGGGAGGAGTTCCGACGCCATCGAATGGAAGAGGAGAGGCTGGTTCGGGAAAAGCACGACGCGGTGGACGCCCGGCTGGCCGCCGTTTCTGCCCGTGAAAAAGCCGTGGCGGCCCTGAATTCCGTGGAATCCCGGCAACGCAATCTTCTGGATACCATGACCGAAGGATTCGCCATTTGCGATACCCGAGGCGAATTGAAGTATGTAAACGGCCGGTTCGAGGAACTGCTCGGGTATGGATCCGGAGAACTGCTGGGTGTCCGGATGACGGATCTTGTTGAGGCTGCCCGGGCGGAAGATATGGAGGCAGCCCTCGGATCCCTGGAACGCGGTATTCCGGTGTCCGCTGAAATACTATGGGCGCGGAAGGATGGTGTCCGGGTTCCGACGCTGGTTTCCGCGAAACCGATTCTCGGTTCGGGCGGACGTGTGGCGGAATCGTTTGCGGTGATCACCGATGTGACCGTTTTAAAGGATGTCGAGGGCCGGCTCCGTCAACGGGAGCAGGATCTGATGAAGGAAGCCGCTTCCCTGGAGGAATTGAACACGGCGTTGAAAGTTCTGTTGGAGAAGCGGGAGCAAGATGCCGAAACCCTGAAATCCGGACTGCTTCGGGAGCTCGGGAGCCTTGTTCTGCCCTATTTGGACAAACTCCGGGAATCGGGTTTGGATGATCGCCAGAAAAAGCTGGCGGATACCATCGGCTCGAACATGGCCGGATTGAGCTCCCGTATGGCGAGTGAACTCGGCGTACGTTCCGCCGGACTCACGTCCGCCGAAGAGCAGGTCATGGGGCTGGTTCGGGACGGGAAACAGACCAAGGAAATCGCGCAAATTCTCGGCGTCTCCCGGAGAACCGTGGAATTTCACCGTAGCAATATCCGGAAGAAACTCGGTATGAAGGGGAAAAGCGGAGATCTGCGAACCCGCGCCTGAGAATGCCGAGGCCGATCCTCGAATTCGCCGAAGCGGAGTTTCGGCGCCGGGAATCCCACGAACGTTCTCTTGAAAAGAATCGACGAGCGATAGCTCGTCGCCCCGAGGCCGGCGAAGCCGGCTTCGGGCTAAGCCCAGATCCCCCCTTCCCCTGATTCCTCATCGCCGCTCCCGTCCGGAAGATGGCCTTCAGGACGCTCCTTCGGTTCTATCGCCTCGAAGGCCGGGCAGTGCAGGCCCGTGGCAGCGAAAACCTCCGCGGAGGGAAGGTTCCGGGACTTGATTCCGAAGACCTCGCAGCCCCGGGGGTAGGCGGGTTCCCAGGTGACGATGAAATGCCGGCAGGCTAGACAGTTGGGGGCTCGGGATGGCGGAAGGCCTTGGGGCATGGTGTCTCCGTGGATCTCTACGGGTTGAACCGTCCGGGGATTCTCCGTACATTATAATCCATGAACAGCCCTTCGATCCTTCGCCGTCCGTTCCGGTACGAGTTCCACAACGCGACCCTGGTCCTGATCGCGGTCAATGTGGGGGTCTTCTTCCTGACCCGGGTGTCCCCGGATTTCCTGGTGAACCTGGCCATGGTTCCCGCCTACGTCGCCCGCGGCCGGTTCTGGCTGCTCTTCACCTACATGTTCGCCCACGGGGGGATCTCCCACCTGTTTTTCAACATGCTCGGGCTGTTCTTCTTCGGGACCCATGTGGAGAAGGAGCTCGGATCCCGGGAGTTCCTGCTGTTCTACCTCCTGACGGGAGTGCTGGCGGGAGCCTTTTCCTTCGCGGCCTACGCGGCCACGGGGGCCTGGGTCACCTTCCTGATAGGCGCCTCCGGGGCCGTCTATGCGGTCCTGCTGGCCTTCGCCGCCCTGTTCCCGGGCTCGATTATCTACGTATGGGGGATCCTTCCCGTCCGGGCACCGGTCCTGGTCCTGGCCTACACGGCCATCGAGATCGGGTCCCAGCTCTTCTCCTTCCGGAGCGGGGTTGCCCACCTGACCCATCTGGCCGGGTTCGGGTTCGCCTATCTCTACTTCCGTGTCCGGCTGGATATCGACCCGATACGCAGGTTCTTCCCCCGGGACCGGTGATCCCGGGAAGCTTCCATCTGGACCCTCCCGGCCGCGGCCGATATACTCAAGGCATGAACCTGTCCGAACTGGACGCGTGGTGCCGGTCCTTCCTGGAGATCGAGCCGTTCCGGAAGATCGACGATTCCCTGAACGGAGTCCAGGTGGGTCGGAGCGCCGGTCCCGTCACCCGGGTCGCTTTTTCCGTCGACGCCTGCGCGGAAACCATCCGCCGGGCCGCGGAGGAAAATGCGCAGGTCCTCTTCGTGCACCACGGCCTCTTCTGGGGATCCCCGGTGCGCATCGAGGGAGCCCTGTTGGAGCGGGTGCGGACCCTGCTGGACCGGGACATAGCCCTGTACGCCTGCCATCTTCCCCTGGACGCCCATCCGGAGTACGGCAACAACGCGGTCCTGGCCCGGATGCTCGGCCTCTCGGAGGTGAAGCCCTTCGGAGTCTACAAGGGGATCCCCCTGGGCTTCCAGGGATCGCTGGATCCGGCGGTTTCCATGGAGGAGGCGGTACGCAGAATCCTGCCGGACGGGAGCAAGCCCCGGACCGTCCTGCCCTTCGGCCCCGGCGGCATTCGATCCGCGGCCGTGGTCTCCGGAGGGGCGCCTCACGAGCTCTTCGAGGCCGTGGAGGAGGGGCTGGACCTGTACGTCACCGGGGAGCCTTCGCACTCGATCTATCATGCGGCCCAGGAGGCGGAGATCAATTTTCTGGCCGCCGGACACTACGCCACCGAGGTCTGGGGCGTCCGGGCGGTGGCCGAGAAGCTGGCCCGGGAGACGGGTGTAGAGACCGTCTTCCTGGAAGTCCCGACGGGGCTCTGATTTCTTGTATCTGGAGAGTATCGATGGATAGCGACAAGCCGAACAATCTTCGCCCCTTCCTCCTGACCGCGGGCATCCTGATCGCCGACCAGGTGTCCAAGGCCCTGATCGTGGACCTGATCCCCCGCAACACCATAGCGGTCCGGTCCCTGGGAGACTTCCTGTGGATCGTCCACGCCCGCAACACCGGCATAGCCTTCAGCATGGGGGACGGCCTTCCTCCCTGGATGCGGATGGTCCTGTTTTCCCTCCTGCCCCTGGCCCTGATCGCCGGGATCCTGATCTATTACTTCCGCACCGACGAGACCACCATACTCCAGCGCTGGGCCCTGGCCGCCATCGTCGGCGGGGGGCTGGGGAACGTCGTGGACCGGCTTTTTCGTCCGGAGGGTGTGGTCGATTTCGTGAGCCTCAAATTCTACGGCCTTTTCGGCATGGAGCGGTGGCCGACCTTCAACGTCGCGGACTCCGCCGTGGTTCTGGGGGCCCTCCTGGTCGCGGCCACCAGCCTCTTCGCCCCGGGTCCCGGGGTTCCCGCCCGGACCAAGGACGGCGGAACGCCGGAATGAGGGAGCCGAAGTCCGAGCAGTCCCCGGGCTCCGCTTCCAGAGGCGTCCGGCCCGGGAGCGTGATGCTGTTCCTGGCCGCCACGATCCTGAACTTTCTGACGGCTTCGGTCCTCTTCTTCGGATTCCTTGCCCTCTGGGGACTGGTCCTGGCACCGTGGCTCGAGCTCCCCACATCCTCTCCGGTGATCTTCGCGGCCTTCGTCCTGGCGGTCGCGGGATCCGGCATCCTCTACCGCACCGCCGTAAAACTCTACCTCAAGCGGAGGGTGTCCAAGACCTAGGCGACCCGCGGGACGGCCGGCCCTTTGACGAAATCCCGAATCGACTGCATACTCGAATTCCCCCATCACCTACACGCAAGGAGTCTTCATATGGCGTCGTTCGAGGAAAAGCTCGCCTTGGCGGGCGTGCGAGTGCCGGAGGTCCACCTGCCCGCCCGAGGCGCGGACTGGGAGGCCTGGGCCGTGGTGGCCTGCGACCAGTACTCCAGCGAGCGGGACTACTGGGAAGGGGTCCGCGACCGGGTGGGCGGCAAGCCCTCTACCCTGAACCTCATTTTTCCGGAGTGTTATCTGGAGGACGCGGACAAGGACGAACGGATCCTGCGCATCCAGTCGGCCATGCGGGATTACCTGGACCGGGGCGTGCTATCCGGCGCCGGAGAGGGGTTCATCCTGGTCGAGCGCCGCACCCCCTTCGAGGCGGAACCCCGCAAGGGCCTGGTGATCGCCGTGGACCTGGAGAAGTACGAGTACGGCAAGGGCTCGGCCTCCCTCATCCGCCCGACCGAGGGCACCATCGTGGAGCGCCTGCCCCCGCGCATGAAGATCCGCCGGGGGGCGCCCCTTGAGCTTCCGCACATCATGCTCCTGATCGACGATCCCGAGCGGACCGTCATCGAACCCCTGTACGCGGCCCGGGAGACCCTGAAACCGCTCTACGATTTCGAGCTGATGACCGGGTCCGGCCACGTCCGGGGCTGGCAGGTCCGGGGCGGGGAAGCTCTCGGGGGAATCGCCGACGCCCTGACCCGCCTGGCCGATCCGGCGGCGTACAAGCGCAGATACGGCAAGGACGGGGTCCTCCTGTTCGCGGTGGGGGACGGCAACCACTCCCTGGCCACGGCCAAGGCGACCTGGGAGGAAATCAAGCAGGCGAACACCGGCACACCCGGGATCGAGAGCCATCCCGCCCGCTGGGCCCTGGTGGAGCTGGTCAACATCTACGACGAGGGACTGCCCTTCCACCCGATCCACCGGGTCCTCTTCCAGGCCGACGAGAAGGCGTTCCTGGAGGAACTGTCAGGGCGCGGGGACTGCGCGATCGAGGAGGCTTCCAAGGCCGCGGCCCTCGCGGCGGTGGACGAGGGAACCGCGGAGCACCGCTTCGCGATCTTGACCGCGGGAGGGACCCGTCTGGTACGCTTCCCCCGGCCCGAGGCCAACCTGGCCGCCGGGACCATCCAGGAGTTTCTGGACGGGTACCTGGCCAAGCACCCCGAAACCGGCATCGACTACATACACGGCCTGGAAAGCCTGGAGACCCTGGCGGCCAAGCCCGGGAACCTGGGAGTCTATCTGCCTCCCATCGACAAGGCCGGCTTCTTCGGGACCGTCATCCGGGACGGGGTGATGCCGCGGAAGACGTTTTCGATGGGTGAAGCTCCAGAAAAGCGGTTCTATATAGAGGCACGGAAGATACTGCCTTGACAGGCGGCGTCTTCCGCGGCTTGCGTCCAGGGAATCCGATTGTCGTGCCGGCGGGCGCTCCGCGCCGCCGGCGAGGCATGCCGCGGAAGACCTTCTCCATGGGCGAGGCGCCGTAGAAGCGCTTCTATATCGAAGCCCGGAGGATATTGCCGTAGGAGCCGTCCTTGACACTCCGCGGCGGCATGGTAAGATGGGTCGATCAAGGGAAGAACCAACCGATCTCGGGGGAAGGCCCGCGCACCGGAGCTCACGGCTTCGGCCGCTTCGGCCGCCACGGACGGCCGTCCTTCCTCGATCTGCTTGAAGTACGGAACTCCAGGAGGTTTTCATGGTTATCCTGCTTGCGGACGCCTTCCTTCCCGACCTGCCGAAGCGCCTTGAGGCATTCGGCGAGGTCACCCAGGACATGGGACGGGTGGGGGAGGCGGAGGTGATGATCGTCCGTTCCAAAACCAAGGTCGGGAAGGACGTGATAGACAAGGCCCCGAACCTGAAGTTCGTCATCCGCGGAGGAGTCGGGGTGGACACGATAGACGTCCCCTACGCGGAATCCAAGAAGATCAAGGTGACGAACACTCCGGAGGCCTCCAGCGTGGCCGTAGCGGAGCTCGCCTTTTCCATGATGCTGGCCCTGGCCAGCCGGATCTGCGAAGCCGACTCTTCCATGAAGCAGGGCAAGTGGCTCAAGAAGGATCTGGAGCGGACGGAGCTAATGGGCAAGACCCTGGGTCTGGTCGGGATCGGCCGCATAGCCCGGGAAGTGGCTCTCCGCGCCAAGGCCTTCGGCATGGAGGTCATCGCCTTCGACAAGTTCGTGCCCAAGAGCGACGCCGCCCGCATGGTGTCCCTGGAGGAGCTCTGGGACAAATCGGACTACATCTCCCTCCACGTTCCCCTCACGGACGAGACCAAGGGCATGATCAACGCGGCGGCTATCGCCAAGATGAAGATGGGCGTCCGGATCGTGAACACCTGCCGCGGCCAGGTCGTCTCCGAGGAGGATGTGGCCGCGGCCCTGAAAGACGGCCGCATGGGAGGCTACGGGGCGGACGTGTTCTACTCCGAGCCCCCTGAGGGCTCGCCCCTGCTCTCGGCCCCCAGGACCGTGCTGGCACCCCACCTGGGCGCCTCCACGGAGGAGAACCTGGCCCGGCTTGGAGACTGCATCGTGGACCGGATGAAGGAATACAAGAAGTAAACAGTGGACGGTGGACGGTGGACAGAAGCGGCCCGGGGTTGGGTCGGTTTCCCCGCCGATGCGGCGATGGCGGCCGAATGCGGCCGCGTGGCTCCGTCCACCGACCACCGACCACCGACCACTGACCACCGAAAAGGAGCAGACTATGAAACGTGTCATCAACTACAGCGCCGGACCCGCCGCCATCCCCGTGGAGGTCCTCGAACAGGCCCGGGACGAAATGCTCGACTGGAACGGCACGGGCTGTTCCGTCATGGAGGTGTCCCACCGCGGCAAGGAGTACGACGCCCTCCATATGGAGACCATGGACCTGTTCCGGGAGATAGCCGGACTCGGCAAGAACTTCGAGGTCCTCTTCTGCACCGGCGGGGCGAGCACCCAGTTCCTCATGCTGCCCATGAACTATCTGGGCCCGGGCAAGGAAGCGGATTATGTCGTGACCGGGAACTGGTCCAAGGGGGCGATCAAGGAGGCCAAGCGCTTCGGGAAGATCACCTTCCCCGCCAACATGGAATTGGAGGGCGAGCGATTCGTCGCCATCCCCAAGCAGGGGGACCTCAAGTTCAACCCCTCAGCCGAGTACGTCCACTACACCAGCAACAACACCGTTGAAGGCACCGAGTGGCACTACATCCCCGACGCGAAGGGCAAGCCCCTGGTGTGCGACATGTCCTCGGACATCTTCAGCCGCCCCCTGGACTTCTCCAAGTTCAGCCTCTTCTACGCGGGGGCCCAGAAGAACCTCGGCCCCTCGGGGGTCACCGTCGTCGTCGTCCGGGACGATTTCCTTGCCAAGGCCCACGACGACCTGCCCACGATGATGTCCTACAAGGTGTTCAAGGACAAGTTCTCCATGCATAACACCCCGCCCTGCTTCTCCATCTATATCCTGAACCTGGTGCTTAAGTGGCTCAAGAAGAACGGCGGGCTTGCGGCAATGGGCAGGACGAACGAGCAGAAGCAGAAGTTCCTGTACGCCGCCGTCGACGGGTCCAAGGGCTTCTACAAGGGCCTGGCGGACGTGGATTCCCGGTCCTGGATGAACATCGATTTCAAGCTTCCCACCCCCGAACTGGACGACAAGTTCGTCAAGGAGGCCAAGGCGGCGGGGATCGTACAGACCAAGGGCTACCGGACCATGGGAGGCGTCCGCCTGTCCGCGTACAACGCGGTCAGCTTGAAGGACGTGGAGACCACCGTGGGCTTCATGCAGGACTTCATGGCGAAGAACGGGTAGGACAATAGCCGGAACTCACCACGGAGATCACGGAGGAAGAAGGCCAAATTTTCATTGGATGGACAGGATGAACAGGATTCGATCCGGGATGAACAGGATGAGAATATTGGAGATCTCCAATCCGGATCTCCGATCCTGTTCATCCTCTCTTCATCCTGTCTATCCTGTCAGATATTGGTCATAGCCCTTCTTCCCTCCGTGTGCTCCGTGTGCTCCGTGGTTAATTCCTGAAAACGATTATTTCCGGATCCGTGCGCGCAGGGTGTCGATCCGGCCGCGCAGCCTCTCGGCCTCCTCCTTGACGGCCCGGACGAAGGGGTTGCCCTCGGGGGAGCCGCAGACGGCGCGCAGTTCCTCGGGATTCCGGAAGGTGGCCCGGCGGAAGGGATTGGAGTAATCCTTGGCCCGGCTCAGGTAGACCTGCTCCTCCACGTAGCGGGAGCCTTCTTCCAAAAGGTCCAGGGCCTTGCCCAGTTCCTTGGAACCGATCGAAGCCCAGCCTTCCAGTTCCCGAAGGCTCGCCCAGGCGTGGCGGGCCTTGTCCACGGGGTACTCGGCGGCCATCTCGTCGTAGGATTCGTGCACGTCCCGCCAGGATTTCAGCTCCCCGGTCCGTACGCGTTCCGCCAGGCGCTCCACCTTCCAGGCCGGCACGATCTGGCCGCCCAGGTTTTCCCAGGATCGCTCCCGCGGGCCGTCCAGGGCTTCGGCCGCGTCCTCCGCGGTCATGTCGGGGCGGGCCTCCAGGTAGGCCAGGATCTCACGCACCGCGTACCAATGGAGCATCCTGCGGTAGGCCTTCCAGGCCCTGCCCGCCTTGAGGACCAGGACGGGGCGAGTCGAGTTCTCCACCCCGTAGGCGTGGACGGCGATCTTTCCGTCCTCGGGGCCGGATAGGAAGGCCCGGCCCCGTTCCCGGAGGCCGTCCCGCCCCGGATCGGAGGGATCTCCCCCCTCGGCCAGGACCACCGCGGTGCCCGCCCACTCCTCCAGCAGGATCCGGGCGCGGAAGATCTCCTCCGCGGTGTCCGGCGCCAGGGGGGCGAACTCCACGGCCTGGACTTTCGTGATCCGCCTGTCCCGGGCTGCGAACTTGGACTCGTTCCGGAGCAGGGCGTAGAGGTTGTACATCCACCAGTACGCGGGGATCAGCTCGATCCTGTCCTTGGCGGCGTTCTCGTTGACCAGGCAGAAGGGAAGGGGGATGTCCAGCTCCGCGGGGTAGTCCCCCTTGGACAGCAGGACGTAGGAGGCGAAGCGGCAGGAGTGCTTGAGGGAGGTGGACAGGCCCGGCCAGAAGCCCCGTGCCGCCTGGATCTCCCCGTCGTTGGCCCGGGAGTTGTGGTTGGAGCCGATGGTGCACCCCGCGGCCAGGTTGGACTGGCCCTGGACCACGCTGGCGATGAGGAAACTGGTGTTGTGGTGCTGCTCGTGGGCCGGGAAGATCAGGTTGTTGAGGAGTTCGCAGCAGGAGACCGTGGAATTGTCCCCCAGGACCGAGTGCACCAGGCGGGCTCCGTACTTGAGCGCCGAGTTGTTTCCCAGCACGAAGCGGATGGCCTTGACTCCGTAGAAGACCCGGCATCCGTACCCGACGATGCCGTTGACCATCTCCACGCCCTCCCCGATCTGGGTACGTTCGGCGTCGCTGGAGTTGATGGTGATGTTCTTGAGCTTGTTTGCGCCCTTTATATAGGCGCAGTCCCCGATCAGGGCGTCCTTGATGATTCGGTTGTGTTTGAGCACGCTCCCCGCGCCGATCCTGCCGTACCGGCCCCTGCGGGCGTCGAAGGCTCCTTGCGTCAGGGCCTTGAACCGTTCCATCAAGGCCGAGTCGTCCCTGCGCTTGGCCCAGAGCCACGCGTCGGCGCAGATCATCCCGTCGAAGGGCAGGACGGACCGGCCTCCGGCCTCGTTCATCAGGTCGATCCAGACCCGGACGGACTCCTCCTCCCCCTCCATGACGATTCCGTTGCCGAACTTGGCATGGTTCGTGGCATGGATCTCGTTGTTGTTTAGGAGGATGCAGGAATCCCCGATCTGGTAGCGGGCTATGTAGTCGCAGCCGTGTACGGCGCAGAGATCTCCGATGTCGCATGAGACGATCCGGCTGTCCGTGATGCCCGCCGGGGTCTCCAGGTCGTGATGGGAAAGGACGACCCGCTCGAGGCGGCCTATCCGCACCAACCCCGCGAAGTCGCTGCTCCGGATGAGATCCGGGGCGAAGGGGTCCCGTACCAGGATACCTGTCCAATCCGCGCAGGTATTCCCGTTCCGGGTAAGGGTCTCGATCTCCGCGGCCCGGAGGGGGCGGTAGGAGTCCAAAGGCTTGTCCAGCGTGGAATTGCGAAGATAGTATTCGTCCCGGCCCGGAGGGAGTAGCTCGGGGGTGACGAAGGCGCGGCCGTACCCGGCCTCGTCCGAGAGGGTGATATCGTTCATATCCGGAAGTGTACCCCGAAAGCCGGGGCCTGAAAAGCGAGGGCGGGCCGGTTGACAAAGAAAGCCCCTCCGGGACATGGTAAGCCATGTCGGTTGCCGAAACCCTGGCCGAAGATCCCATCGCGGTGGACGTGGAAAAAGCCGCGTACGAGATATTCCCTCTCCTCGTCCAGGCAGAAAACCGGGTCCTCCGCGAACAGTACGCCATCGCCTTCGCCAATCTTCTGGGCAATCCCGGGGAGTTCTATACCATCGTATCCGGGTCCACGGGGGAGCGGCTGGTCCACGTGGAGCGCCTTCTGCACGCCTTCCGGGACAATGTGGACCTCCTGATCCGGAAGACCTGGGTGGAGAAGCACGACGAAAAGAGCAAGGAGAAGGTCCACGAGGACCTTTCGGTCTTCGTCCAGGAATTCCAGTCCGGGGCTGTGCGCAAGGCCTTCCCGCACTTCGTTTCCCTGAGCATGGGCATCGCCCGGCTCCTCTTCGGGGTACAGTCCCAGGCTCCGGACTTCCTGGAGTACACCTTCCGTATAGATCCCAAACTCGGGGTGTTCTACTGGTTCATCGGCCGCCTCAAGGAGCAGGAATCCGCGGAGGTCGCCGAGGAACTCAGGACCCTGGAGCTCCTCCTGGGGGTCTTCGCCCTGGCCTCCTTTTAGGCCGATGACCGCCCCGGACACCCTCCGCTCCGTCCGCCTGGACGAGGAAGCGGGGGTCCTCGAGCTCATCGACCAGACCCGCCTCCCCGACGAAACCGTTCTTCTCCGCCTTTCCGACCCCCGGGACATCCGGGAAGCCGTCTACAGTCTCCGGGTCCGGGGCGCCCCGGCCATCGGCATAGCCGCGGCCTACGGGGTCTACCTGGCGGTCCGGTGCTCCTCGGCCCCGGACTGGGATGCCTTGACGTCGGAATTCCGGGCCGCCAAGGGGCTCCTGGCCTCGGCCCGGCCTACGGCGGTCAACCTCTCCTGGGCTCTGGACCGTATGGAGAGGCGGCTGGAGGCCCTGCGAGGGCGTCCGGTCGAAGCGGTCAAGGCCGCACTCCGAGGCGAGGCCGAGGCCATCCGTGCCGAGGATGAAGCGGCCTGCAGGGCAATCGGTGAGAACGGGCTTTCGCTTCTGGACCGGGGCTGGGGGATCCTGACCCACTGCAACGCCGGATGGCTGGCCACGTCCCGATACGGGACAGCCCTGGCGCCCCTGTATCTCGGGCAGGAGCGGGGCTACGGCTTCCGGGTCTTCGCGGACGAAACCCGGCCCCTCCTCCAGGGCGCCCGGCTGACCGCCTGGGAACTGGGCAAGGCCGGGATCGACGTGACCCTGATCTGCGACAACATGGCTTCCATCGTGATGAAACGCGGCCTGGTTCAAGCCGTCCTGGTTGGCTGCGACCGGGTGGCGGCCGACGGGGACGCGGCCAACAAGATCGGGACCTCCGGGCTCGCGATCCTGGCCCGGCACTACGGGATCCCCTTCTATGTCCTGGGGCCCGTCTCGACGATAGATTTGGCCTGCCCGACCGGGGCGGATATTCCCGTGGAGGAGCGGCCCGGGGAGGAAGTGACGGACCGGTGGTATGCCCGACGCATGGCCCCGGAAGGGGTGAAGGTCTTCAATCCCGCCTTCGACGTCACCGACGCCGGGCTCATTACGGCCATCGTCACCGAACGCGGCATCGCCCGCCCCCCCTACGGGGAGTCCCTGCCGCGGATGCTCTCGCCCGCGAATTTTCCGGAATAAACCACAGAGTACAGGTCGCGCACGGAGAATATTGGGCTTGAAACCAAAATCTTGACAGGATGGACAGGATGAAAACGGGATGAACAGGATTCTGTTCGGGATCTAAAAACCCATCAAAATTAAAATCCTGTACATCCTGTCGGATCTTTGGTTCCATGTTGGTTTTCTCCGTGTCCTCCGTGCTCTCCGTGGTGAGTCCTGAAGAATTAAGTTCCTTGGTTGCGCTTGGGCTGGAAGTGGCTGAACTCCAAGCTGAAGCCCGCGCGTCCCTGGGTCACCGAGCGCAGGGCCGTGGTGAAGCCGAACATCACGGACAGGGGGGCCTCGGCGTGGATGGTGTCGCTGGCGGCCTTGGAGTCCGTTCCGTGGATCATCCCGCCCCGCTGGCTCACGAGGCTCATCGCCTCGCCCAGGAAATCCGAGGGGGTGACGATGTCCACCTTCATGATGGGCTCCAGGAGCACGGGTGAAGCCTTGCGGCAGGCCTCGTCGAAGCCCATGGCCGCGGCGGCCTGGAAGGCGTAGGGACTGGCGGTCAGCTCGTCCCATTCCAGGCCCGTCAGGGTCACCCCCACGTCCACGCAGGGGTAGCCGAACTGGATCCCCCCCGCGAAGGCGTTGGTGACCGCCGTCTCCACGGCTTCCCAGATCTCGTCGGGTACCTTGGGGTTCCGCATATCCTTCCGGTAGAGGTTTCCCTCCCCCCGGGCCCGGGGCTCCACCCGCAGGGTCAGCTTGGCGGAGTTCTCCTTGCCCGCCAGGACCTTGCGGAAAGCCTCGGTGTGCTCCACAGCCTTGGTGACGGACTCCCGGTAAGTCACTTGGGGGTTCCCCACCCGGGCGTCCACCTTGAAGTCCCGGATGATGCGGGTGACCAGGACGTCCAGGTGGAGCTCCCCCATGCCCTGGATGATGAGCTGTCCGGTTTCCTCGTTTTCCTTGCTGGTGAAGGTCGGATCCTCCATGGACAAAAGGTCCAGGGTGGACTTCAGCTTGTCCCGGTCCGAGAGGGTCTTGGGCTCGATGGCCACGGAGATGACGGGCTCCGGGAAGTGCATCCGCTCCAGGACCACCGGCCAGCCCTCGGAGCCGATGGTATCCCCGGTCTGGGCTGCCTTCATGCCCACCATGACGGCTATGTCCCCGGCGCTCACCTCGTCCAGGGGTTCGCTCTTGTTGGCGTGCATCCTGAGGAGGCGGGTCACCCGTTCCCGCTTCTTCTTGCCGATGTTGTAGACCGTGGACGAGTTCTTGACGGCCCCGGAGTACATCCGCACGAAGCACAGGGGGCCGGCTTCCCGGTCGTACTGGACCTTGAAGACCAGGCCCAGGGGGTTGCCCGCGTATTCGCAGGGCACCTCGATGTCCTCTTCCTTCTTGAGGTGGAAGGCCCGGGCCGGGGGCACCTCGTGGGGGGAGGGCAGATAGTCCACAACCGCGTCCAACAGGGCCTGGACGCCGATGTTGCGGCGGCTGGCTCCGCATAGGACAGGGACGATGGTGCGGGCCAGGGTCTGTTTCCGGATCTCCCTGCGGAGGAGTTCGGGCGGTACCTCCCCGCCGGCCAGGAAGAGCTCCGCGACCTCGTCGGACCAGGTGCCCAGACAGTCCATCAGCTTTTCCCGCCAGGCGTCCGCCTCCGCGGCCCGTTCCGGGGCCAGGGGGGTCCGGGTGACGTTCTGGCCTCCCTCCGCGGCGTCCCAGCGGAGTTCCTCCCGGGTCACGAGGTCCACCATGCCCTCGAAGGAGCCTTCCCGGCCGATCGGAACGGCCACGGGCACCGGATTGGCGCCCAGTTTGGTTTTCATATCCTCCAGGACCGCGAAGAAATCGGCCCCGAGCCGGTCCATCTTGTTCACGTAGGCTATGCGGGGTACGTGGTAGCGGTCCGCCTGGTGCCAGACCGTCTCGCTCTGGGGCTCCACGCCGCCCACGGCGCAGAAAACCGCAACGGCTCCGTCCAGGACCCGCAGGGATCTTTCCACCTCCGCGGTGAAGTCCACGTGCCCGGGGGTGTCGATGATGTTGATCTGGTGCTTCCGCCAAAAGGTGGTGGTGGCCGCGCTGGTGATGGTGATGCCCCGCTCCTGCTCCTGCTCCATCCAGTCCATGGTGGCTTCCCCGTCGTCCACCTCCCCCAGGCGGTAGGTCTTGCCGGAGTAGTAGAGGATGCGCTCGGTGGTGGTGGTCTTGCCCGCGTCGATGTGGGCCATGATGCCGATGTTGCGCGTCGTGTCGAGGTCCATGGGATGCTCCAGGGTTAGGATTCCGCTCGACAGCCTCGAAAGGGAAAGCCGGCCGCGGGATAACTTACGGTACTATATACGAAATACCGCAGGGTTTTCAAGGACGGGAAAATATGGTAAGGTGGGCGGCAAACGGTGAACAGTGAACGGATGTGACCCCTGCAATGCGGTTGAGGCGTACGCCTCGGCCTGGAAGCGTGTCGCGATCGGTTGACACTTCCGTTCACCGATAACTGTCCACCGTCCACCGAAGGAGCCTCCATGCCCTCTTCCCTCGAACTCCTAGCCCCCGCGGGCAACCCCGAGGCCCTGGACGCCGCTATCGGCGAGGGCGCGGACGCAGTGTACCTGGGCCTTCGCTCCTTCAACGCCCGGATGCGGTCGGCGAATTTCGCCTACAACCAGTTCGAGGCGGCCGTGGAGATCCTGCACAAGCAGTCCAAGCGCGCCTATGTCACGGTAAATACGGTCTTCGAGGAGCGGGAAGCGGACCGGATGTACCAGTTCCTCCAGTACCTGGACCGGATCGGGCCGGACGGCATCATCGTCCAGGACTTCGGGGTCGTGCGGATGGCCCGGGAGCACTTCCCCTCCCTCCGGCTTCACGCCTCCACCCAGATGAACGTGGCCGGCGCCGCGGGGGCCAACCAGCTGTCCCGCTGGGGCTTCAAGCGGGTGGTCCTGGCCCGGGAGCTCTCCCTGGACGAGATTTCCTCGGTCCGGAGATCCACGAACCTGGAGCTGGAGACCTTCGTCCACGGGGCCCTCTGCGTCAGCGTGTCCGGGCTCTGCCTATTTTCCAGCTGGCTGGGGGGCAAGAGCGCCAACCGGGGGGGCTGCGCCCAGGCCTGCCGACGCCTCTACTCCAACGACCGGGAGACGGGGTACTACTTCTCCCCCGACGACCTGGAGCTGATCGCACGGGTGCCGGACCTGGCGGAGGCGGGGGTCTCGGCCCTCAAGATCGAGGGCCGCATGAAGAGCTCCGAGTACGTCGGTACCGTGGTTGGCGCCTACCGGTACATGATCGACAACTACAAGCTCGATCCGGAACGCGCCTTGGCGAAAGCCCAGGCCATGCTCCGCAGCGATTTCGCCCGGCGCAAGACCACGTACTGGTTCGAGGGGACCGCCGCTCCGGACTTCATCCGGCCCGACCAGGCGGGGGGCACGGGCATCCCCCTGGGCAAGGTGCGGGAGGTCCGGGCCTTCGAGGGGAAGCTCGAGGGCCGTTGGGCCCTGCTCAACACCTTCGACGGCATCGCCGAAGGCGACTCGATCCGGGTCCACCGGGCGGACGATTCCGGCCGGGAGACCGGCAAGGTCAAGGAAGTGCTGCAGAAGACCGAGGGGATGTACCTTCGTCTGGAAGTCCCCTTCCGGCAGAACGACCAGGTCTACCTGATCCAGACCCGGAGCATGGCCAGGAGGTACAAGAGCGTCCTGCCCTCCAGCCTGGAGCGCTTCCGGCGTTTCCCCAGCTACGACTCCGCCCCCCGGGTGGAGTTCCCGAAACTTCCAGCGGAACGGGCGGATGCCTTCCCCGCGGGTATCTACTCCCTGGTCGGTCGCGTGGCGGACCTCCATGTCCTCCTGGCCGCCCGGCCCGTGAAGGCCGCGCTCCGGTTCAACCGCCGAACCGCAGCGGACCTTCGGGCCTCGGAGAGCGGAGTGCCTTTCAAGAAGGATTCCCTGGTCCTCTGGCTGGATCCCTTCTTCCCGGAGGGCGACGCCGCATGGCTTGCGGAGGAGCTGGATTACTGGATTTCCCGGGGTCAGCGGTTTTTCGTGATCAATAACCTCGGGCACCTCAACCTGCTGAAAAACCGCGGCGTCACCCTGGCTGCGGGTCCCTGGCTATATGCATTCAACGTCCGGGCGGCGGCCTTCCTCCTGGAGAACGGGGTGGACTGCCTGATCCCTCCCCACGAGATATCCAAGCAGGCCCTTCAACAGGTGGCCGAGGTCATCCCGCCCCGGGCGATCATGCCCCTGGCCTTTTCCTTCCCGCCTCTGTTCACGATCCGGTCCGACCTGGCTTCGGAGTACCGTTTCCGTAATTTCTCCGACAAGGACGGAACCGCCTACGAGCTGGTCCGGGACGGAACGGGGAGCGCGGTCGTGCCCTCCCGGCCCATGTCCCTGACGGACCGGGTTCCCTTCCTGCAGAAGGACGGGTACGAGAAGTTCCTCCTGGACTTCGGGCATATGGAGCTGGCCAAGCCCATGTACAAGCAGGTTTTCCAGGCCGTCCGGGAGGGCATCGTCCTGCCCGAGACCGGACGCTTCAATTGGAAGAGCGGCTTCTGGAACCCCGAGGAGGGTGCCCCGGCTCGGGATGATTCCAAGGGAGGCCCGGGACGCCGAGCCTCCGGGACGGGAACCAAGCCGGGCGGCGGCTCCAAGTCCGGAGGCACGAGAAGGCGCGGCGGAAGCGGCGTGCGGTCTCCCGGGAGGGACGATACGGACCGTCCGGAGGCGTCGGGGAAACCCGGGGGCCGCAGACCCCGAAGCGGGGCGGGAACCGGAACCTCGGGCCGAAAACCCGCGCAAGGCGGCCGCCGCCCCGCCGGACGGG